>JBOGKI010000012.1:0-21409 GCA_050745605.1 Terriglobia bacterium
ACCTACGACAAATATCCACGGGTGGCCTAAAGCCCCAAGAGGATACGCAAGCGATCCTCGACTTGCTGCATGGTGTCCTCTGACACTCGGCCGCGCCGGCGTCTGAGCCTTTTCTTGGATACCGATAGCAGGTTCTCGCAGCAACCGTAGCATCAGTGTGATGCTTTGTCTACGATTCTGTAATCGCAAATGCATACGTCACTCGGCGTTGTGCCGCGGCAAACCATAAGGCTGTTTTGGCATGGGTCACGTGTTTCGGAAACGCGACAGCACCCACCGCGGCGTTTCCAAGCGCGTTTCCGCAGTGTACACTCAGGGAGAGCAGAATCTCGTAGCCGGATTTCTCACCAGGAGGATTCCATGCCGGTCTTGTCCACGAAGAAAGAGCATCCCTGCACACTGAATTCCAAAGCTACCGGGAAATCAGCCGCATCGCCTCGCCGCTTGCCCAGGAATCCAACGTCCGCCTTCATGTGGCGCACGGCGCTGGGCGCTTGCTGCGCGATTCTGCTGACGGCTGGGGCGGCGCCGGCCACTGACGTCTCCACCTATCACAACGACAATTTCCGTACCGGCCAGAACTCCCAGGAAACCATTCTGACCTCCGGAAACGTCAACTCCTCAACTTTCGGCAAGATGTTCAGCATTCCCGTGGATGGGGTGATTGACGCCCAGCCCTTGTATCTTTCTTCGGTCTCCATAGCCGGGGGCACGCACAACGTCCTCTATGCCGTGACGGAGAATGACAGCGTCTATGCCTTCGATGCCGACACCGGCGCCACGCTGTGGCAGGTCTCCGCGCTGGAGGCGGGTGAGGTTCCCTCCGACACGCATGGGTGCGGGCAAATCACCCCGGAAATCGGCATCACTTCCACTCCGGTCATCGACCGCGCCAGCGGCCCGAACGGCACCATCTACGTTGCCGCCATGAGCAAAAATTCATCGGGAACTTACTTCCAGCGGATTCATGCCATGGACCTGACGACAGGACAGGAAGAATTCGGGGGTCCGGTAACCGTCCAGGCAAAGTATCCGGGCAATGGCGACGACAGCCAGAACGGGTACGTGATTTTCGATCCCGGGCAGTATGCCGAGCGGCAAGGTCTGCTGCTGCTGAACCACGAGATTTATACCGGCTGGACATCCCACTGTGACCAGCGCCCCTACACCGGGTGGCTGATCGGCTACAGTGAGGGCACGCTGGCGCAAGCCGGCGTCCTGAATGTGACCCCCAACGGCAACGAAGGATCCATCTGGCAATCCGGTTCCGGCATGGCCGCCGCTGGAAACCACATTTTCTTCCTGGACGCCAACGGCACATTTGACACCACGCTGAACTCCCGCGGTTTTCCCTCGATGGGAGACTACGGAAACGCCTTCGTGAAAGTGGCGGTCGGAAGTAACCGCCTGGGGGTGGTGGATTATTTCAACATGTATAACACCGTAACGGAATCGGATGGCGACGAGGACCTGGGCTCCGGCGGCGTCCTGCTGCTGCCTTCCATGAAGGACGCAAGCGGCACCGTCCACAATCTGGCCATCGGAGCCGGCAAGGACCAAAATATTTACATCGTGGATCGCAGCAACATGGGAAAGTTCAATCCCAACAATGACAATGCCATTTACCAGGAAATTGACGGCGTGCTGGGCGGCGGGTTATGGTCCATGCCGGCTTATTTCAACGGCAATGTCTACTTCGGCCCCCAGGGAAATAACCTGATGCAGTTCCGGTTCTCCAATGCCCGACTTTCCACGAGTCCGGTGCATGTGTCGCAGGCCAGTTTTGAATATCCAGGCTCCACGCCGAGCGTCTCCGCCCAGGGCAGGACGAATGGCATTGTGTGGGCCATCGAACACAGCAGTCCGTCCGTTTTGCATGCCTACGAGGCAGCGAATATCGGCAACGAGCTTTACAACTCCAATCAAGCGGTGAATGGACGGGACCAGTTTGGCAATGCCAGCCACTTCGGGACTCCCACCATCGTCAATGGCAAGGTTTACGTGGGAACCACGAGTAGTGTGGCCGTGTTCGGGTTGCTTCACTGACACAATGTTGAGGGCCCTGATTTCACGCGGCGGCCAATGTCGCGGTCGAGCGGAATGTTGTAGCGACTGGGATAATTTGGAGGCGCGGGGCGGAATCGAACCGCCGCGTAAAGGTTTTGCAGACCTCTCCCTTACCACTTGGGTACCGCGCCGCAAAGATGAATGGAGCCGAAAAATTTGGAGCGGGAAACGGGATTCGAACCCGCGACTTCGACCTTGGCAAGGTCGCACTCTACCACTGAGTTATTCCCGCTCGTGCCCGCGAGGGATGCGCCATCCCCTTGCCTCCGAATTATAGAAATCGCTGCTTGCGCTTGTCAAGCTGAAGTGGCGTTCAGTGGTGCTACAGTTTGCTGTAGCGGCGCTCGGAGCCTGCCCTGACGTAGGAAGGGAGCGCCGAAAACGTTGAAAAAGATCGGCGGTCCCTGCCAGGGTAAACTCCGACCGCCGCTACAGAAGCGCCTCAAGATCACTGTCAAGAATACGCTGGGACAGGACAGTAGCGACTCGGTTTGATGTCGAGGCGGCTTGATACCGCCATGGGGCGAGGTAAACTCGCCGCTACGGCGCCAAACTGAGTCACTACCCGCCGCTACCGCATCAAAGTGAGCCATTACCGTGCGCGGCCGGGGCTGGAGTTTGGTATACTGAACTGTTCCCGCTGCGTAGCAGGTCGCTCCGGTCGAACCCGCCCCAACCGCAGATTCCAGGCCGCAGCCCCTTTTTTTGGTTTTCGTGCCGCGCCGGTGGTAAGAGTGGGAAGCAAGCATCACATCTGGGCGGCCGCCGTGCGCGGCGCCGGCCGCAGGAGATTGTTTAATGTCCACAACGCATGTCGCCATCCATGAAGCCGAAAGGCCCGCGCCGCTCAGCCGGGTGGCGAATGATATGAGCATTCAGGTGGCGACCGTGAACGGCTCGGGAAGCCAGAGCTCCAACCTCGTTCTGCTGCGCTCCATCCTGCAGATGGGCGTGCCCGTGTCGGGAAAGAACCTGTTTCCCTCGAATATCGAGGGTCTGCCGACCTGGTTCACCATTCGCGCCTCGAAGCAGGGCTACGTCGCCCGCCGCAAGGAGATTGATTTTCTGGTGGCCATGAATCCAGAAACGGCGGTGGACGACGTGCAGACGCTGGAAGCGGGCGCGGCCGTGGTGTACGACGAAAAGCTGAATCTGAAGCGGCTGCGGGATGACTTGATCTTCTATCCGGTGCCTTTTGACGCGATCGTCACGCCCATCTGCCCCGAGGCCAAGCTGCGCAAGCTGGTGCGCAACATGGTTTACGACGGGGTGCTGGCCCAGTTGCTCAGCATCGACCTGGGCGAGATGGAGAAGGCGTTGCGCCGGCAATTCAAGAAGAAAGTGAAGGCGGCGGACCTGAACTACAACGCCGTCAAGGCCGGGTTTGAATTCGCAGAGAAAAACCTGGAAAAGCGGGACCCCTTCTGGATTGAGCATATGGAAGCTACCAAGGGGAAAATCCTGGTGGAAGGCAATGCCGCCGCCGCGCTGGGGGCCATGATGGCCGGCGTCACCGTGGTTACCTGGTATCCCATCACGCCATCGTCGTCGCTCTGCGAAAATTTGAGCCGGTATTTGCAGCGTTTCCGCATTGAGCCGGAAACCGGCAAGGCCACTTTCGCCGTGGTGCAAGCCGAGGATGAGCTGGCGGCGATCGGCATGGCCCTGGGAGCGGGATGGACCGGGGCGCGAGCCATGACCGCCACCTCCGGGCCCGGCATTTCGCTGATGGCGGAATTTGCGGGGATGGGTTATTACGTGGAAATTCCCGTGGTGGTGTTTGACATTCAACGCGTCGGCCCCTCCACCGGTCTTCCCACGCGGACGGCGCAGGGTGACGTGCTGAAGAACGCCGTGCTCTCGCATGGCGACACGCGCCACCCCCTGCTGCTTCCGGCGACGGTGGGGGAATGCTACTCCATGGCGATGGATGCTTTCGACCTTGCGGAGCAGTTGCAAACGCCGGTGTTCGTGCTGAGCGACCTCGACCTGGGCATGAATTACTGGATGTCCGACGGATTCCCGTATCCCGAAAAGCCTCTGAACCGCGGCAAGGTTCTGACCGAAGAGGACCTCGACAGGCTGGGCGGCTTTGAACGCTACCGCGATGTGGATGGCGACGGCGTCGGCTACCGCACGATTCCCGGCAACCGCCACCCGCTTGCCTCGTATTTCGCGCGCGGCAGCGGCCACAATGAAAAAGCTCAATACAGTGAGCGGCCGGCGGATTACAAGAACAACGTGGACCGCTTGTCCCGCAAGTTCGAAACCGCGCGGAAGCTGGTTCCGGCTCCGGTGGTCCAGGAAGTTGAGAACGCCGATTTCGGCATCATGGCTTACGGCACCACGCATTGGGCGATCGTCGAAGCGCTGGATCAGCTTGGCGATGAGCACGGCCTGCGCGCCAGCTATTGCCGCGTCCGGGCGTATCCGTTCCACGAAGATGTTAAGGACTTCATCCGCCGTCATAGCCGGGTGTACGTGGTGGAGCAGAACCGCGATGGCCAGCTTCGCGACTTGTTAAAGCTGGACATCGAGCCCGGGGAAGTTGTGAAGCTGCGGAGCGTGCGGCACTACATCGGCCTTCCCATGGATGCGCGCAGCGTGACGGATGAAATTGTTGCCCAGGAGGCCCGGAACTGAAATGTCAACCACCGCCGTACCGCCCAAATCCACGACGCCGAGGAAGGTAAACCGCACCGGCCTGGAAGTTTCTCTCTATCGCGGCAGCAAGACCACGCTGTGCGCCGGCTGCGGCCACAACGCCATCTCCGAACGTATTATCGAGGCATTTTACGAGATGGGCGTGGAGCCGCACCGCGTGGCCAAGCTCAGCGGCATCGGCTGTTCATCGAAAAGCCCGGCCTATTTCCTGGGCACGGCGTTTGGATTCAACTCCGTTCACGGCCGCATGCCTTCGGTGGCCACCGGGACGCTGCTGGGCAACCGCACCATGCTGGCGATCGGCGTGAGCGGTGATGGCGACACCGCTTCCATCGGCGTCGGGCAGTTTGTGCACTTGATGCGGCGCAATCTTCCGGTGATTTACATCATCGAGGATAACGGCGTTTACGGCTTGACCAAAGGACAGTTCTCCGCGACCGCCGATTTGGGTTCAAAGCTCAAGACGGGCGTGATGAATCAACTTCCCGCCATCGACACCTGCGCGCTCGCCATGCAGATGGGCGCGACCTACGTGGCGCGTTCGTTTTCGGGTGACAAAAAGCAACTGCTGACCTTGCTGAAGGGCGCCATCGCCCACAATGGGACCTCCATGCTGGATGTGATCTCTCCTTGCGTCACCTTCAATGACCATGAAGGTTCCACCAAGAGCTACAGCTACGTCAAAGAACACGAAGAGCAGATTGATGACGTAAGCTTCGTCCCCTTTTTCGAAGACATCAGCGTCGAATACGATGCCGGGACGACGACGGAAATTACGCTTCATGATGGCTCGCGGCTGCTGCTGCGCAAGCTTGAAGAGGACTTCGATCCAACCAATAAACTCGAAGCGCTGAAGCGAGTGATCCAGTCACACGAAAAGGGCGAAGTGCTGACGGGGCTGTTCTACGTTGATACGAAGCGGGAAGACTTTTTGGAACAGCTCAATCTGGTGGAGGAGCCACTGGCGACGCTGCCGGACTCGCGGGTGCGCCCATCCAAGAAAGCGCTCGACGAAGTGATGGAGGAGCTGCGGTTCGGGTAACTCAGAAGCCCGCGCCGGCGCGATAAGAATCGCGGTTGAGAATCACCGGTGGCGCATGGCTGCAACCCCCACGAGGCCGGCCTTACTGAGCCAGAATACCGCCGTCAACGGCCATCGCATGACCCGTGATGAAGGCGGCGGCATCGGAGGAGAGCCACACCACGGCTTCCGCGACTTCCTCCGGTGTTCCCAGCCTGCCCATCGGCTCGACCTTCAGCATAAACTCTTCGAACTTAGGGTTCACCGCCATGGGGCCTTCGACCATTGGAGTGCGAATGAATCCCGGGCACACCGCGTTCACCCGGATTCCAACCTTGGCATATTCCAGCGCCGCCGTGCGCGTGAGCTGAATCACGCCGCCTTTTGATGCCGCGTAGGCCGGCATGCTCCGCATCCCTACCTGGCCGGCAGCCGAGGCGTTGTTCACAATCACTCCGTTGTGCCCAAGCATGGCGCGGATTTCGTGCTTCATGCAGAGCCACACGCCCTTGAGGTTGGTGGCCATGACCTTGTCCCAGTTTTCCTCGCTGCAATCCGCGGTGGGAGCTATATCGCCGTCGATGCCGGCATTGTTGAAGGCGCAGTCAAGTCGCCCGAAGGTTGAAACCGCCAGTTGAGCCAGTGCCTCTACTTCGGAGGCAACCGTCACATCGGTTCTCCGGAAGACAACCTCAGCGCCTGCCTCGCGGGCCATGCGCGCTGTTTCTTCGCCCTCCTTCATACGGCGGTTGCCGAGCGCCAGCTTGGCGCCCCGTCGCGCAAATGCCAGCGCCGCCGCCTGGCCGATGCCGGAGCTGGCGCCGGTAATCAATACGATTTTACCTTGAAGCTCATTAGGCATCATCAACTCAACACCTGCCCATCGTCGGATGCAAGAACCCGGCTCGCCTGTCACCCTGAGCGGAGCGCCGGAACCGAATAGGATTCAGCCGTCAGCTTTCATCCGGCCACAGCTTATATCCTCTTTGCTGAAAGCTGAGCGCTGCGAGCTACTTCCGCTCACAATCGAACGTCAGGTTGAAGCCGCCCACGCCGATGTCTTCTGTCACATCGGAGCGCACGTCCTGCTCCGGGCAACCTTTCCTCTTGATGCTGACGTAATTGCTGCCGGGAAGAACCTCCATCACCGCCACGCCGTTGGCGTCGGTGCGTGCCTTCAGGTCCTCCATCACGGGACCGTTCGACCAGGTGATATCCAGCAGCGCGCCGTCCACAGGGCGTCCGGAGCTATCCGTGACGCGAAAAAGGACCGGCTTGTGCAGCAGCTTCTTCGCATCACTGATGTCTTCGCGCTCGAACAACAATTTCATGGATGCTACCGGCTGGTCCGCGGTCAAAGAGGCGTGTTCATACATACCACCGGCTTGGTCAGAGCCCAACTGCCGCACTGAAACCCAATAGGTGCCGAACGGGAGATGCGAGAACGAAAAGCGGCCCGACGAGTTGGTCACCATCTGATTCAGCAGGCGCCCATCCTCGCTACTCAGTGAGACCAATGCATCGCCCACAAACCCCGATTGCGCATTCACGACCGTCCCGGAGACCGTTCCAGTGTTAGAAGCCGGGGGCGCAACCAGGTTGATCTGCACAGCATCGCTCGAGATGGCTCCTTCCCACGGGGCTACGCCCACATCGCGGCGGAGATCGTCGCCATTCGGATATCCCGCGCCGTAGATCACCGAGAACCGGTAGCTGCCCCAAAAAGGCAGATTGCCGGAGGAGCCGGCCGGCCCGCGCAATAAGGCGGGCAGAACGCGAACGGCCAGGGTTTCCTCAAAGTCTGCACCCGGATCAAGCTTCACGAGCCGGGGATGCGGCAGACTCGCCGGCTTCATCACCGTGCCGATAGGGGCGAGGTTCACCACCGCTCCCGCCGGCAAGCTGAGCGGGCTGAGGCGAGTGACCAGCGTTGAACCGCCTCGGGGTGTGGTCAACTCGCCGCCCGCCTCCGCTGCATCGCGCACCGGCCGGTAAAGCCACAGCGTCTGGTCGCTGAAATTGTGCAAGTGCAGCGTAACGCGGATGGGAAGCGGCTCAACCACCGTCTGGGTATTGACCGAGATGAGCAGCTTCAGCGGCTCAGCGGCGGCGGGAGCTGCGTTCTTCTGGCCACGAGAGGGCGGTGCTGAGAAGAGGGCAAGCGTCATGACAAAGAGCAGGCTGCCGGCTTTTCGAAGTGTTCCGGGAAAGTGCATGGCAAGCGGGTGAGAACCCTCTCATTCCATCAAATCAAGCTGCCTTGCGGCGATGGTTCGGCGGACCGCTCAACGCCAACTGCAAAGGCCATTATACGCCGCAGGATTCGCGCCAAGCGCGCGGTGGCGCCGATCGTCAAAGCACGCGAAGGATGAGGCATTTGAGATAGTGGGTTTCCGGCACGGTCAGCAAAATCGGATGGTCGCGCGATTGAGTGCGCCGCTCCACCACCACCACTTCGCGGTGAGCATCAAGCGCCGCGCTCGCTATAGCTTCCAGCAGGTCTGCCTCGCTCACATGGAATGAGCAGGAACAGGTGACGAGCCGCCCGCCAGGATTCAGAATCTTCAGGGCTCGCAGGTTCAGCTCCTTGTAGCCGCGCCAGGCGGATTCGACGTTCGATCTTTGGCGCGCGAAGGCGGGCGGGTCCAGAATCACAGTATCAAAACGCTGACCCTCGTGATCCGCAGCTTTGAGGAAGTCGAAACAGTTCGACTCCTTCCATTCGACATTGGAGATGCCGTTCAACTCCTGGTTGCGACGCGCCTGCGAGAGCGCCTCCGCCGAGCTGTCCACCGCCAGAACGGATTCGCAGCGCGAGGCGATGGTCAAAGCAAAGCCACCAGTGTAGCAAAAGCAATCGAGCGCCCGGCCCCGCGCGTATTCTTGAGTCGCGGCGCGATT
Organism: Terriglobia bacterium; assembly: GCA_050745605.1. GTDB lineage: Bacteria > Acidobacteriota > Terriglobia > UBA7540 > UBA7540 > CALCEB01. Next base: position 8,654 of record JBOGKI010000012.1, read on the forward strand.
TTCGCGTTGATCGAGGAACCCGCCGGTTTTTTGGCCGGTAAGCAGGTCAAAGTGGAATTTGACGCTGTTCTCCTCAATCACAACTTCCGTCACGGGCTCGCCAGCCAGCACGCCCCTTTGCTCTTCCAAGCCCTCGAGATGGCGCACGGGCACGTCGTTGCGCTCGATAATCGTCCGGGCCTTGAATTGCTCCTCGAGGATTTCAACCAGCAGCGGCTTCCACCGATCCGTTCCCTGGCTCAATGTCTGCAGAACAAACGCATCGCCATAACGGTCAATGATGAGCGAGGGCAAACGGTCGCCTTCCGAGGCCACCAAACGGTAGGCCCGGGCATGGCCCACCGTTTCGCGCCGCCAGGCTGCTGCCGCGGCGATTCTCTCCACAAGGAAAGCGCGGTCGAATGGCCGCTCCTCGCGGCTGAGCAGGCGAAGGGCAATCTGGGATTTGCTGCTATAGAGCGCCTGGCCCCAGAAGCGTTTGCGCCGGTCTATGAGCCGCACCACCGCTCCGGATTCGGCGTCCGCCCGCTCCACGTCCGTGCGGTAAATCCAGGGATGGCCGGAGAGAATCCGGTCCGTGGCGCGGCGCGAAATGATCGCAGTTCCGTTCAGCACGTCCGTAATGTATCACACGCCGGGTTAGAATCAGGATGCATGCGAGTTGACGAATTTGATTTTGAACTGCCGAAAAGTCTGATCGCTCAACGGCCCATCGAGCCGCGCGACGCCTCACGCATGATGCTGCTGGACCGTGCCCGGGGAACCTTTGCCGACCGCATGTTCCGCAACCTTCCGCAAATCCTCCGGCCCGGAGACCTGCTGGTGTTTAACAACACCAAAGTGTTCCCAGCACGGCTGCTGGGTCGCCGCCTGGGCACGACGGCGCAGAAGATCGGCAGGAATAATCCTGCGGCGCATGAATTCCTGACCGGCGAAGTGGAATTGTTTCTCCTTCAGCCGTTAGACGGCAACGTCTGGGAAGGCTTGGTGCATCCCGGGCGCAAGGTAAGGACCGGCGAAATCGTGATGTTCGGCGAGGGCGCGCTTCAGGCAGAAATTATAGGCCGGGGCGAGCGCGGCATCCGCCGCGTGCGGCTGCAGGCGCGCGACGGAAGCGTGGAAGAAGTCATTGACCGCATTGGCCACGTTCCGCTACCGCCCTACATTCTCCGGCCCGATGAAGTCCACGATCGCGAAACTTATCAGACCGTCTACGCCAAGGTACGAGGCGCAGTGGCCGCGCCCACCGCGGGTCTCCACTTCACAGAGCACGTGCTTAAAGAGCTCGAGGCTCACGGCGTCGAGACCTGTGAGATCACGCTTCACGTGGGACTTGGCACGTTTCAGCCAGTACGCGTGGAGCAGGTCGAGGAGCATCGCATGGAGCCGGAACGCTTCGAAGTTTCGACGGAGGCAGCCGCTGCCATCAACCGCGCGCTCGACGAGAACCGCAGGGTGATCGCGGTAGGAACCACTTCAACGCGAACGCTCGAGCACCTGGCGTGCACCGGCTCCCGGCGCATCGAGCTGGGACGTGGAGAAACGAATTTGTTCATCGTGCCGGGTCATGAATTCCGCGTCGTGCGTGGGCTGCTGACGAATTTCCATCTGCCGCAATCGACTCTACTCATGCTGGTCTCGGCCTTCGCCGGGCGGGACCTGATCCTGCGCGCCTATCTCCACGCGGTGGAACAACAATACCGCTTTTATAGCTACGGTGATTGCATGTTGATTGCATAAAGCAATCAGCTTTCAGCTATCAGTACTCCTTCATCAGCAGCTCCAAACGCTCACCCGGCCTTCGGCCACCCGCCCCCACGGGCGAGGGGTTGAATCCTTCCGATGCTGACCGCTTTTCGGCTGAGTACTGATAGCTTCTTTCATCACCACTTCACCCGGACTCGATAGTTCAAAACCGTCTGGCCATTGGCCGGCACGGGAAGCTCGAAGCGCGCCGAAAAAGCCGAGGTCTTTTCATACTTGAAGTTGGCCGACTCCATGGTCCAATCGCCGCCCAGCGGTTCATTCACCTCAACCGTGATGGGCTGGTCCTTGTGATTGCGAATGGTAATCTCGTAGGCGCTTTCCGAGGCGTTGGAGCCGAGCGATTGGTATTCCGTCTGCTTGCGCTCCTCGACCACATCGAAGGCATTACCGATCCAGAGGTCAAGCTTTTCATCTTTCGGCGTGTGGCCGATGTGATCCTCTCCGATGAATTGCTCCTGGCCGTGAGAATCCGCCTGGTAAACCCGCACCGTGCCTTCCGGCAGCGGCATACCCAGCGAATTGGCTTTGGAATTTTGAAACTTCAGATGGACTTGAACCCAGTCTTTCACCGGTTCGGTAGGGCGAAAGGCTGCGCGGTAGTAGATGGCCGATCCGTTTACTTCGAACGTTTTTTGGATTTGGATATTCGAAGCGGAAAGCAAGCTGATCTGTTTTGACTCGTTATTCTCAAGCGTGGTGCGGCGGTTGAGGGTGTAGAGGTGGTATTCGGAAATCGGTTCCTGGGCGAACGACGCTTGGGCTGCGCCTGCCATCTGGAGCATTCGCCTGGACACGGTAAGCGGTCTTGGCGGCGACAGGTGCACCTGCCCCGCAACCAGTTGTAGCTTGGCGTTGCGGAACGCCGTGCCGGTATTGTTGTTGATGGTTACCCAACCATTCAGAGCTCCCACCTTTTCGTCGCTTGCGACGTTGAGCACATAATCGGCCGCCCACTGTATCTTCTCGGCCAGGTAAGAGGCCTCGATGCTCTGTTCGCCCGTGTTGCGGTTCTGAAGCAACCAGATGAGCGTAGGCTGGCTATAGAGATTCTTAGGGAGGTCCGGGAAGACGTAGCGGTCCGCGCCCATGCCGGTGATGATTTCATTGCCCACCTGCCACACCGGGCGGTCGTTGTCGGCGAGCAACGTCGCCTTGACGGGAACTTCAACCGTCGATTGATCCCGCAACTCGCGACGGATGAGCGTCACTTGCTTCCCCACGTACTTCAGGAGCAGCTTCGCCGGGCTCAACAGATCGTATTCGTAATTCTGCTCGAGAACATCGAGACCGTTGGGCGATGTCACTGATGCGATGTGAACGGTCTCCGGCTTGATGCTGGCGGCGATGTCCTCAAATCGCAAGTCCACCGTACCCGTCGGAAGATCCACCTGGCGCACGTCTCGCACCAGGGCGAGGTTGGAGTTGTAGACGGTCACCGAAAGGTCCTTCTGATTGGCCGCCGTGGATGTGGCTGCGATCGGATTGGCCGTTTGGGCGAACAGCGGGAACGCCGCCAAAACCGGGATGGCAACCATGATGGGAATCCGGCCCCAGAAGCGGTTTTTGGACATAGCGTCTCCTTCTTCGCGCCATCCGGCGCTCAGTTTGCCGGGACTCCGGCCATGATTCCGCGAAAGCAGCCGCGACCCGGTGGACGCGGCGATATTACGTGAGCTGATGCACCTGACTCGCAAGAAGCACCCACGACCCGGGGGGCACCTGAACGTTGTCAATCGTGGTCGCCTTCAGACTGTAGAAAAACAGCCCTTTGACGAGCAACGACGGGACCGGGGTGAGGCCGGAAAGTCCGTCCACGTTGACGAACTGGGTGGAGGCCGTCGTGAAGACGTAAATCGGCGCATTGTTGAAGATAGTGGCGCAGGGCACAAGCAGGAAAGCGCCGGTGAGGTTATCCGAACCGGTGGCGAGCAGCGAGGAGAAGTTACCCTCATGGACCTGCAACTGGTTGATGATTAGATTGGCAGCAACCTGCACGGGAGGCGGTGTCGTGCCGCTAGGGAGGTTGCTGGGTGGAGGAGTAAATGTCCCATGGACGATCAATTGCTGGCCGCGCGTAATCGCGGTCTGGTCAAATGGGAGACTGGCAAAGTTGCCGGCGGGGAAGGAAACGCCATACGTGGTCTGGGCCGAAGGCGTAACCACCACCGTGCTATCCAGCGTTACGGTAAAGCCCGTGTTCGGTTGTTCGTCCCGGTTGAAGAAGTTGAATTGCGTAACGTTGCCATTAGAATCGCGGGTCACGGACTCCACAATGCCCAGAAAAGCAACCTGGTTCGACTCCGTTATCTCACGGTATTCAGCGTTGGCGGTGTTGGCGACAAAGTTGCCGCCGCTATCGACGTAGCCATTCACCTCGACAAAAGTGCCGGTGGTCAACTGATTCAGGGCTGAAACGCCAAGCAACTGGCTCGACGAGTTGAGCTGAACGGTGAGTTGGGGTCCTGAGCCATTCAGCAGAAGCTGTAACACAAAACTACCCGTGAATTTGGTACTGGAGTTGGGGACCGTGTTGTTCACGGTGGTCACAAACCCGTACACGTCATCGAGCGCCCCAGAGCCCTGAGTAGCGCTGGCGGAAAGGCTGGTGGCGCTGAATACGGGCGTCATACTGCTGGAAATCTGGCCGTCGGATCCCAGTTGGACGGACTGGCCGAGGTTGAAGTCAACCCTCACCGCGCCCGCATTTCCCGCCGTCACCACCAGCGGCGGGTTGATGGGAAACACCGGGCTCTCCGTAGAGAGCGAGGGCGTGATGGTCTGCGTGGGCGGGTTGTCAGCCGGGTTATAAACCACAAGCTGCGGTGCCGCAATGCTCAACTTGATCTGGTTGTACGTTCCGGGTGGCACGGTATTCAGATTCATGACCGTACTGAAATCCTGGAGCGCGGCGAAATCGACTTTGATGGCGGCGCTGGTAGGCAGCACGGCAAAACCAGGAGTTCCCGGCGCTCCTTGCAGGGTCATGGCGGTGATCAGGAGTTGGAACGAGAGCACGTCGCACACGGGCTGGTCGCCGATGAACGTGTAAATGGAGCTGGTGCTGGTGACTTTGGGAGGCGCCGAACTGCAACCCGCGAAAATGAGAACGCCCAAGGTGAGCGCTCCAAAACGTTTCAACATCATGATCCTCAAAACCGATGAATTCAGGAACGCGCGAAGCCGGTTCCGGTCATGTTTCCAGCCCAAGCGAGCCACTTGGAAGGCGCCAAAAGCCGGTCTCGGCTTGTCGCTCACGGTTCCGGGCAACCCTGGCTTTCGCCTGGCCAAGCACGTCGAACGGATACTGGGGCTTGCGAGCTATGTACAGGAGGTTCCTTATATTCCCAGGTCCACCTCCCCGCCGGAGCCCATGCGGGAAGTGAGGCAACCCATGGCGGAGGGAGAGGGATTCGAACCCCCGAGCCCCTTTCGGGGCTAACGGTTTTCAAGACCGCCGGTTTCAACCGCTCACCCATCCCTCCCGCTTTTCATTCTAGCATAAGGGCATACCCTGCCGAACCGCACTGCGCTTCAATCCTTACTCGCACCGTTGGACCGCGTCGGGTAAACTGGTTGGGGGGCTGTCCCTTGCCGTCGCGCGCACCGTGCAGGAGTAACCCGCGTGATCGCCCGTAGGCCGGTTCAAGACCCCGCCCTGCGTCCATTTGCCGATGATTGCGATAAGTTCGTTGAGTGGCGGCCGCGGCCGCTTCGAAGCCAGAAGGGACAACGGAATCATCCGCCGCTCCTCTCATATTCTCTTGATCTTTCTGCTGGGCGTCACGCCCGGCTTGGCCCAGACATCCTCGTCCCCGGCCGCCGTGGCGACCCATCCTCCGGCCTCTGTATCCTTCAACCTAACCCTTGTTCCTGCTTCAGTTCTCGAAAAGCGGCTTGCACAGTTCAAGGGCAACAATATGGACCGTGAGAATACATTAAGAACCATTTTTTCCCAGGCGGGTTGCTCAACCGCTGATATAACAACGGTTGAAATCGGCTGGCGCCAGCCTCCGGACCTCATCTGCACCCTTCCCGGCAGGTCTCAGTCGGAAATCATCGTCGGGGGGCATTTTGATTACGTGTACGCGGGCCAGGGCGTGGTCGATGATTGGAGCGGCGCGTCGCTGCTGCCCACTCTTTATCAGTCGCTTTCCAAAACCAGCCGCCGGCACACATTCCTTTTCATCGGATTCTCCAATGAAGAAAAGGGGTTAGCCGGCTCCCGTTATTACGTCTCGCGCTTGAGCAGGGAACAGAAGGCCGGGATTAGCGCCATGGTGAACCTGGAATGCCTGGGGATGAACGATGCGGAGGTTTGGGGTGACCATGCCGACCCGGTCTTACTCCACAAGCTGTTGCAGACAGCGCGGGCGCTCCACTTCCCACTACCCATCGTCAACGTAGAAAGGGTTGGGACGGATGATGCCGAGTCTTTCCGCAGGCGCAACATTCCCACCCTGACCGTTCACTCGCTCACTCAAGACACGCTTGGCATCTTGCACAGCCCGCGCGACCGGATGTCGGCCATTAACAGAGATTATTATTATGAAAACTACCGCTTGGTGGTTGCCTATCTCGCGTACCTGGACCAGACGCTGAATTAGGTAGTGACTGGCCTACCCAAGATTCGGAGAACAACGTAGAATACAAACAGGCATAGTCATCGCAATGTTGATACTCTTGCCGCCCGCAGCTAACAAGCTGCAAGCGGTCCACCGGGAGGAAACTACAAGATGGAAAAAGCCACATTTGGTGCGGGTTGTTTCTGGGGAGTTGAGGAAGCATTCCGGCGCCTGCCGGGAGTCGCGTCAGCCGCGGTTGGCTTCATGGGCGGAACCATGGAGAATCCCACCTACCGGGACGTTTGTACGGATCGGACCGGGCATGCCGAAGTGGTCCACCTGGAATTCGATCCAAGCCAGGTTTCCTACGAAGATCTTCTCAAACTCTTCTGGGAGAATCATGACCCCACCACGCTCAACCGGCAAGGTCCCGACGTGGGGACGCAATACCGCTCCGTGATCTTCTTCCACACACCAGAACAGGAAAAGGCTGCGAAGCTCTCAAAGGAAAACCTGGAACGAGCCAAGACTTTTAAGCGGCCCATCGTAACCGTGATCGAGCCCGCTGCGGAGTTTTACAAAGCCGAAGATTACCACCAGCAGTATTTGGCGAAGCGCGGTTTGAGCCACTGCGCGACGTAGTACAGGCATTGATAAGTTCAGTAACGAATTTGGCGATCCGCTCTCACCCTCCGCTTCGGCCCGCCTCTTCTCTGTGACCTCTGTGGTGAGAGGCAGAATTCACAACAGAGAGCGCAGAGCACTCAGAGATGCTGACAGCGCCCCGGCCATTCTCAAGCGTTTCGCCGCTCACTGCGACAACACGCCACCACGCAAGCACAGGATGACCCGCCGCATCTGCCCACTAGCGGATCTTCCCTCGGGCTGCCACCCGCCAGGATCCCACCACCTCTTCATTCTTCGCCAGGAAGACTTCATCGTGCATGTTGACGCAAGTGCAGACGTGATTGGGGATGACAGTCACCACCTCACCCACGCGGAAGCGGTGCTCAGACCGGCTGATATCGAGATGCCCGTGTTCCTCGTTCAGCTTGAAAAGCGGGGCGTCGGGCGCCTCCGTGACGCGGCCATAGCCGGTTTTCGGCCCAAAGCTCAGCAAGTCGGAGGAAAGGGTCTTCGAACCGGCATCAATCATGGCGCGGCCCGGCACGGCCGTCGAAACCACGGTCGAAACCACACGCGCCGCGCAGTCTTCCAGCCCGCATGCCTCCTGGTAATAAGTGTTGAGGTCGTTGTAGACGTAAGTCCCGGGACGAATCTCGGTGACGCCGGGAATCTCATTCGACATAAATGCCGACGGAGTTGAACCACCGGAGACAATCTCCACGGTCATGCCCGCAGCCTTGAACGCCGCCAGTGTTTCCGCCAGCCGCGCTGCAACGTGCTTCGCCTCTTCCTGCCGGCCCACCTCCGGCCCGCTGATGTTGCCCGGGTAAGTCATAAGGCCCCGGAATTTCAGGCCGGGAAGCCTTTCAATAATCTGCGCCAAGTCAACGCACGGCTGGCCGGGCGCCAGGCCGCAACGGTTGAGCCCTGCGTCGAACTCCACCAGCACTCCGATCGTCGCATCCTCGGCGCTCGCCGCCGCTGAAAGCTCGCGAGCCGTGGTTCCCGAGTCGAGCGAGAGCAGCAGGCTGTGACTGCGGGCCAGTGTTGCGAGCCGTTTCAGTTTTTCCGCGCCGAGGATCGGATAGGCCACCAGAATCTCAGTTTCGCCCACAGCGGCCATCACTTCAGCTTCGCCCGTCTTGGCGACGGTCAAGCCCGCGGCTCCGCGCTCCAGTTGCATGCGCGCCACTTCCAGCGTTTTATGCGTCTTGGTGTGCGGACGGAGCTTCAGCCCATGCTCGCGGCAATAGCTGGCCATGCGGTCCAGGTTGCGTGCCACAATGTCCAGATCGATCACCAATGCCGGCGTGGATAATTCGCGGTAGTTCATCGGCTTTCCTTCCCTCCCCTCACCGTTTCTTGCGGCGGTGCTGCGGTACTCGCGCTATGCAATCGATTTCGATCTTGACGCCGGGCAACTGCACGCCGACCGTGCTTCGAGCTGGAGGGTTTTCCGGAAAGAATTCCAGGAACACTTCGTTCATGGCCGCGAAGTCCTTAAGGTCGGCCAGAAAGACGCCCAACTTGACGGCCTCGCGCAGAGAACCCCCTGCTGCGTGAAGAATGGCTTGGATATTCCGCAGCGTGCGCCGGGTCTCGCTCTTGATGTCACCGGCCTCAATCTCATTGGTGGCAGGATTCACGGCCACCTGACCGGAGACGAACACCAGCCCATCGACCACGATCGCTTGCGAATACACGCCGCGCGGCTTTGGACCGTCGCTGCTTCGAACAACTCTACGCATCTCTCCTCCTGTTGAAATCAATCCGGGGGCTGGTCTGCGTCCTCGGGGTCTTCGACGCCGTGTTCGTGTGATGGACCGCCAAAGGATCTGGACAATGAAGGGTAGCCACGGCGAGCGATGTTCTCACCGTGGGCTTTTTGCTGGGAAATGCAGAAGCCACGACGAATTGAATGACGAATTCGTCGCGGCGACTACCCGAGAAGAAATAGGGGGCGAGACTCGTCTTCAGAGCGGCAGATAGCAAATTCTGTTTTCCCAATCAGAGGCTTCGCAAGAGTTCCAGATCATGAGCAAGCTTTCGATGACGTTGCCCGCCCTTAGCTTCTGCCGGACCGGCAAGACCCCTGGACTTCGTTGCTGCATGATGAACATTGCAAAGTGGGCGGGCATGGTTCCCACGTCGTGGGAGACTAAGACCCGCCCTTCTGCAGCGCACTTTTGTAAGACTGTCAGGTCATCGGCCGCGACTAGCCTGGCTTCTCGGCAGGTTTGAAAGCTGACGGAGGATTCCCGCCGCAGCACGCCGTCAACAATGGTCTGATCCAGGTTCTCATCAGCCTGAAAACGGATTTTCACGCCTATTTTGTCAGGAGCTCTTGACGCGCTCGCGCCAGCCTTTGTTGAAGATCGGCGCTCAGAGGGTCTTGATTCTTTCGAGCCTCTTCCCACTGTTTCTCGCACTCGACCAGGCAGGCCCCTACCTCAGACCGATTGGCCAGGTAGAAGGTGATGGCGCCGTAGACCTGCTCCAGGGATAAGGACGGAAAACTCCGGACGATGCTTTCCGCGGAGGCGCCATCAAGGAACGGGTAGACCACCGACTGCAAGGATACGCGCGATCCGATGAGGTAGTACCCGCCATCTCGCTTTTCGACATATTCCCTTGTCATATCCGGCCTCTTTTCGACACCTGATGATACCACATGGAACAAGTGCGGAAAGGCGGAGAAGAACAGGCGGCTGACCAGAGCTTGAGCCAGCGTGGAAACCGGAAGCGTCAGAAAGGCAAGCGCCAAATCCCTCTACGCGCCGCGTCAGCGGCAATGCGCCGCCCGGGCCCGACCCTTCCCGCTCGAAACGGGCGCGCCCGCGATAGAGCGTGATAGAGTAGGAGTGGGTAGACTTGCGGCATGGATTCCACCCGCCGCCTTCCTGCTGAACCGGACCATACCCCAATGAATGGGCCAGACCCGACGCAACCCACTACCGGAATTCCAGACCCGGCCCCACACGATAGCGTGACGGCGAGGCCGGTCCCGGAAGAGCCATTTCCCTGTCCTAACTGCGGGCAGATGCTCGGCGCCTCGGTCCGGGTCTGTGCCGCTTGCCATGAACCGGTGGATATTTCCAAGATTAGCGTTACTGCATCCACGGCGGATCAACCCCTCGCAAAATTCAGTCCAGCCGTTCCCGCCGCGGCTGAACCAGCCCGCTTTTCCTGGGGCATTTTTATTGTGGTTCTGGTGGCTTGGTTATTGGCTGCCTTTGCGGGCCAGCGGTTTCTGAATCCGCTCCGTGAACAGTTCTTTCTGGCTGGAATTGTCGGCATCACTTCGGTCTGGGTCTTCTATGATGCGCGGCTCCGCAACGTTCCGCACCCCTGGCGCTGGAGCCTCGCCTCAATCCTGTTCTGGATCATTTTCTTTCCCTGGTACCTTGCCCGGAGAAGAACGCCGAATGCTCCCTGCCCGGTGATGGACGAAGGCGCTGGACGGTTGTTGCGTTGGCTCATTCCCATCTTCGTGTTTCTCCTGCTGTTTACTTTGATTGTAGCGATGTTGCACGGACCGAAGAAATGAGTGTCAGGAGAAGGACCACCACCCGGAAAACACTTGCTGCTGCGGCAAGTTTTCGGTTATTCTCCTCTGAGCTTATGAGGGGGATTTTTGCATCGTTCGCGTTTTTGCCTTTTTTGGCGGTGGTGTCTTTGCCGTCGCCGGCGGCGAATCAGCCGCACCCTCCACCCCAAAATACATCGCGGGTTACGGCTCGAACGTCAGCCCCCGCTTCGAACCTGCTAATCCAAACCATGCAGCAGGAGCTCGAAAGAGCCATGAAGGGCCTCGCCCCATCCGAGCCCAAACCCTACTTCATCAGCTACTCCGTGGACGATCACCAGAGCGCCGTGGTGTTCGCCGAGCATGGCGCGCTCTTCACCTCCGCCACCAGCCGCCGCCGCCAGTTGGATGTCTCCATCCGCGTGGGCAGTCCGGCGCTCGACAACACCGAGGGCGGCAGCCGGGCCTCGGGAATGTCCTCGAACCTGCTTCCCATCGAGGACGATCCAGGCGCCATCGCCCATGTCTTGTGGGAGACGACCTACCGTGAGTACAAGAAGGCGGCGGCGGCTTATCTGCAGGTGAAGACCAACCACTCCGTCGAGGCGCAGACGGACAACCTGCCGGACTTTTCGGCCGAGCCGCCGCACGTCTCCATTTCCGACCCCGCGCCTCCGCTGCAGTTTGATCAAGCCCGTTGGGAATCCCTGTTGCGGCAGTATTCCGGGTTGTTCAACAAATATCCGGATATTCTGAATTCCGCCGTGATGCTGTCCCTGGATAGTTCCACGCGCTACTTCGTTTCCAGCGACGGAACGCGCATTGTCAGTTCGGAGCCGATCGCCCGCCTTGCGATTGTGGGTGAGGCGCGCGCCGACGACGGCATGGAATTGACGCGGACGGAAAGCTTTGACGCCGCCGATCCCGCGCATTTGCCGGGCGAGCCGCAGATTGACGCCGCCGTTCAAAAGATGGCGGAGGAGCTGATTGAACTGCGCAAAGCGCCGGTGGTGGAACCCTATAGCGGCCCTGCACTGCTTTCCGGACGCGCCGCCGCCGTCTTCTTTCACGAAGTTCTGGGCCATCGCGTCGAGGGACACCGCCAGCGGGGAAACGAAGAAGGCCAGACCTTTGCCAAGAAAATCGGCCAAATGGTGCTGCCCCCATTTCTGAGTGTCGTGGATGACCCGCTCCAGACCGAAGTCAACGGCACCCGGCTGAGCGGCCAATACCGGTTTGATTCGGAAGGCGTGCCGGCCCAAAGAACTGTCGTCGTCCAGAACGGTGTCCTGAAGGATTTCCTGATGTCGCGCATGCCGGTTAAAGGATTTTCCACCTCGAACGGCCACGGGCGCGCCCAGGATGGACTGATGCCCGAGGGACGACAAGGGAACCTGATCGTCACCTCCGCCAAAACCGTTCCGGATGCCAAGATGATGAGCAAGCTCATCGATGAGGTCCGGAAACAAAAGAAACCCTACGGCCTCTACTTCCAGGATATTTCCGGCGGATTGACGCTGACCCGGAGGACCGAGCCGCAGGCCTTCAAAGTGATCCCGGTGATGGTTTGGAAAGTTTATCCGGATGGGCGCAAACCGCAACTGGTGCGCGGTGTGGACATTGTGGGAACGCCGCTTGACGCCCTCACCAAGATTGTGGCCACCGGCAATACCGAGCAGGTGTTCGACGGCGAGTGTGGGGCCGAGTCCGGATCCATACCGGTTTCGGCCGTAGCTCCGGCCATGCTGTTCTCACAAATTGAAGTGCAGAAGAAGGAGCAGGGCCATAATCGTCCGCCCATTTTGCCGCCGCCGGGCCCGGCCGGAAATTAACCGGGGAACTGACGATGACTCAATTGTCCAAATCCGCCGCTGCTGTGCTCCTATCCGGCGCGTTGCTTTTCGGTCTCGGAGCCTTCGGGAACACTATCCTGGTTGCCGAAAGTCCACACGCGCTGGCCACCCCGTCCGCGGCATCCGCTGCGCCCTCTGCCCAGGCCGGACCATCGCAGGCCGGGTCCTCCTCCGGTGATGCCACCCTCACCGCCTTGCGCGAGGAGCTTGCCCGCTCCAAGAGCTTGCGCCTCGGGTCGTTGCCACCCCCCTATTACATCGCCTACTCCGTGACCGATGTGCGTTCCTACACGGCGCAAGCGACGCTCGGCGCCGTCATCACCGGTCAGCAGGAGCATAGCCGGATTCTGAGGGCGGTGGTGCGGGTTGGGAACTACAACCAGGACAGCTATTACGGCCGCGGCACGGGTGTAAACAAACT
>JBOGKI010000013.1:0-19909 GCA_050745605.1 Terriglobia bacterium
CTTGAAAGGCACGCCCGAACGGTCCTGACGGAGCAGGACCTTGAGCCGGAATTAAGGATCGACTGGAGAGTGAATCTTGCCGAAATCGATTGGGGCGTCCTCGCCGAGCTGAAGAAGCTCGAACCTTGTGGATTCGGCAACCCCAAGCCGGTATTCTCCGCAACCGGGAAACTCGAATTGCCGCCCCGCGTGATGAAGGAGAAGCATCTAAAATTAAGAGTGACTGCGAATGGGACGGCGATGGACGCGGTGGGATGGAACTGTGCTTCGCGCTTCGGCCATTTCAAGGCGGGGCAGGATTTGGAGTTGGCGTTCACCGTCGAGGAGAATGCCTTTTTTGAGGAGTCCGGCATCCAACTTGTCTTGCGGGACATTCGGGAAGCCGGAACCGAAGGTCGGGCTTGACGCCTGGCGCTGGAGCCGAGAAATGCCTGTTGAATAAGGCGTCGAATTTTCCGAACGCGACCCTAGCTCCTGCCGCCGGGACGGCGGCGCGACGTCAGGCAGAACGATGAACGGGTTTGATCTTCAGACGGAAGGGAAGCATTCGCGCTCCCGCAAGCGGCGGCTGGCCGTGCTGATTGGCATCGCCGCGGTCGTGGTGTTTGTGACCATTGCGACAAGCTATTGGAAAAGTCTGAAGAAAGCGGCTCACGCCACTACGGTGGTCGCGCCCCTTCCCAAGGATGTGGACCGGGCGCTTTCCGGCTATACCTTCACGCGCTCCGAGGGCGGCCGGCAGATCTTCACGGTCCGCGCCGCGCGCACCTTGGCGTTCAAGGACGGCAGCAAAACGGTGCTCCAGGACGTGCGCGTGGAGATTTTTGGCCGTGGCGGAAACCGCCATGATTCGCTGACCGCGGGCCAGTGCGTGAAGGATGCGGACGGCGCGCTTTCCTGTGCCGGCAAGGCCGAGATTGAGCTTCGGTCCCGCGCCGGCCTGAAGCCAACCCAGGATCTCAACCACCATCAACCTCTGCTCCTTGATACCTCCGACGTCTCCTACGTCCCAAAGGAGGATGTGGTGCGGACGGACGCGCCTGTTTCCTTCCGCTTTGGTCCGGCGAGCGGGTCCGCGACGGGTCTGGCCTACGCCACGAAGGACGATTGGGTAAAGCTGAACCGCAATGTCGCGATTCACCTTCCCGCCCGGCGGTCTAGTGGGGAGCCTAAATCCAGCCTGGCGAATGCCACCGGCCACGACCAACCATCAGGGCCGCCGCTGAACCTTTCCGCCCGCAGCCTCTTCTACCGCAAGGACACCGGAGAAATCACCCTGCAAGGGCCGGTAAAGGTGACGCAGGGCAACCGCTCCCTGACTGCGCCGGAAGGCGCCATTGACCTGGATTCAGAGAATCGTGTGCGGCTGGTCCTGCTTCAGGGCGGCATTCAGGCTGTCGAGTTGAATCCCGATTCGACGCTGCGCGGCTCGGCCCAGCTCCTGCAAGGCGACTTTGACCCGTCCAGTGGCGAGCTTCGCAACCTCATCGCTAGTGGAAACGTGCAGATGAACGGGCTGAAGGGTGCGGCAGGAGATTCCAGAAGCCTGATGGCAGATCGCGTTCAAATCAATTTCACAGGGCCGAAAAACGTAGCGGCGAACGGAACGGCTACGGGCCACGTCCAGCTTTCGCTGGTCACGCCCGGGGTCGCACCGGATTCGAAGCACAAGAGGGCCACGGAGACGCAGCTTTCCGGCGGCAAGAACGTGCTGACGGCTTCGGAACTGGACTTCATGTTTCGTGACGGCAAGGCGCTCCAATCCGCCAAGACGCCGGGCCCCGGCAAACTTGTTCTTCTTCCAGGCACGCCGGGAGTGGGCCGGCGCGAAATCACAGCGGGCCGGTTTGCCATGTCTTTTGACCCACTCGGCCGCCTCAGCACGCTGCGAGGCCTCGATTCCAGCCACATCACATTCTTTCCCGCTCCGGGCAGCAAGCCTCCCGCTTCCATCCAGGAGAGTTTTGCCGATCAGTTGCAGGCGAACCTCAATCCCGCCACGGAAGAGGTGGAAAACCTGCGGCAGTGGGGGCGTTTCCGTTACCTCAACGGCGACCGCCATGCCAGTGCGAAGCAGGCCGAATACGAGGCCTCAAGCCAGACGCTGACTTTGACCGGTGATCCGCTGCTTGTCGATCCGGACACCCGCATTCGCGCCGTGCGATTTCTGATCCATATGGACACCGATACTGCCATGGCCCAAGGCAAAGTTCAATCCACCCACTTCGATTCTGCAAAGGCCGGCGCGAAGGATCAATCGCCCGGCCAGATCGAGGCAGACACCATCAACGTTATTGCGGATCAGGCGATGGCGGAGCGCGAGAGCCAGTTTGTCCACTACGAGGGCCACGTCCGCGCCTGGTCGCGGAGTGACGTGGTGGAGTCGCCGGCACTGGATGTGCGAAAACAGCAGCGACGGATCACCTCCGGAGCTGGTGTAGTTACATCCCTTCTGCAGCCGGGCACGATAACGCCGGCAAATGACCGTTCCAAACATCGGACTACGGACACGCAACCGGTCATCATCCGCGCTGACCGGCTTCTTTATTTTGACGAGAGGCGTGAGGCGCGGTACTTGGGTGACGTGGAAATGGCGACCGGGGGGGCCGTGCTCCATGCCGCTCAGATGAATGTTTACTTTTCCCAACCCTCGGCTTCCGGCGGGTCCGAGGTGGAACGCGCAGTGGCCACGGGGCATGTGGTGGTCACCGAGCCCGGCCGCCGCGCCACCGGGAATCAAGCCGAGTATTTCGCTCCAGATGGAAAGGTTGTGATGACCGGAGGCCCTCCCACGCTAGACGATGAGGCGCAAGGTTTTACGACCGGCCGCCGTTTGACATTCTTTATTGACGGTGCTAGCCTCGTTGTCGATGGGGGTAAAGAGGCTCAAACCCTTTCTAAACGCCTCATGGTGCACGAATGAGTCATGCAAATCCTCTCCACAGCCGACCTCACCAAAGCCTACAAAGGCCGTAAAGTAGTTGACGGAATCAGTTTGAGGATCGCCCAGGGCGAGGTGGTCGGCTTGCTGGGACCCAACGGCGCTGGAAAAACCACCACCTTCTACATTATTGTCGGCCTGACCGCTCCCGACGCCGGCAAAGTGCTGCTGGACGGCGTGGACATCACCGAATTCCCGATGTACCTCCGGGCCCGCAGCGGTATCAGCTACCTGCCACAGGAACCTTCGATCTTCCGCAAACTGAGCGTCGAAGATAACCTGATGGCCGTCCTTGAGACGTTCCCCATGTCGGCTCATCAGCGCCGGGAGCGGCTGGAGGAGTTGATCGAAGAATTCGGATTGCAGAAGGTCCGCCGCAGTTACGGCTACCTTCTTTCCGGCGGCGAGCGGCGGCGCGTCGAGGTGGCGCGGTCTTTGGTGATTTCACCCACTTTCGTGCTATTGGACGAGCCTTTTTCCGGCATCGATCCGCTGGCCGTGCTGGACATTCAGAAGATCATTTTGCAGCTCAAGTCGGCGGGAATTGGGGTCCTTTTGACGGACCATAACGTTCGAGAGACGCTACAAGTCACCGACCGCGCGTATATCATTAGCAATGGACTGATCTTCCGCTCCGGAACTCCGGAGGAATTGGGCAATGACGCGGAAGTCAAGAAAATCTACTTGGGAGATAACTTCCGATTAGCGATCTAATGAACCGCGCGCAACCCCGGCTCGGACTGAACCTGAAGGTTGCGCAAAAGCAAATCCTCACGCCCGGTCTTGTGCAGATGGTGAAGCTGCTCACCCTGAACAAGCTGGAACTGCGGGATATGATCAATGAGGAGATGGTGGCCAACCCGGTGCTCGAGGAGCTGCCGGAGGCCGTCCCCAGCCTGGATGACGTTCAATCGAAGCGCGAGGCCGAGGCCCCGGAGCCGGCGGCTCCCACTGGCGATGGCGCGGTGGCGGACAATCGGGACGCTTTTCAAGAAGTAGATTACGGGTCCTTTTTCCGGGATTATCTGGACCCTGGCTTCAAGTCTCCAGCCTCCGAGGACGTTGAACGGCCTTCCTTTGAGAACTTCCTCTCCCAGCCGGGCTCCCTGGCTGACCATTTGCAATGGCAACTCAATCTTTCCGTGGCGGATGACGCGACCAGCGATGCGGCGCTTTCCATCATCGGCAATCTCAACGAGGACGGTTACCTGACGGCAACCTTGGAAGAGGTGGCGCAGGCGGGGGGACACAAACTGGAAGATGTGGAAGCGGCGCTGGCGTTGGTGCAGGAGTTTGATCCCTTGGGCGTCGCCGCCCGCAACGTCCGGGAATGCCTGCTGGCGCAGCTTCGGGTGCTGGCTCCGGAGAATGATCTGGCGCGGCGGATCGTCTCCGATCATCTGAGTGACGTTCAGGACCGGCATTTCCGCGAGATCGCGAGCGCGCTGGGCTCAACCGTGCAAGCTGTTGAAGAGGCTCTGGAATTCATCCGGCGGCTTGATCCAAGGCCGGGACAGCGATATAACGACGCCCAACCCCGCCTGATTGAGCCCGACGTGGCTTTTGTTAAGATGGATGAAGCCTATCGGGTCATCATGAACGAAGACGGGTTGCCACACCTCCGCCTCAGCCACCAGTACCGCCGCATGATGTCGGACTCAACTGCTCCCCGGGAAGTGAAGAACTACGTGCGGGAGCGTTTTAACTCCGCCGTCCAGTTAATCAAGAACATCGAGCAGCGCAAGCAAACCATCGTTCGCGTCTGTGAATCGATTATCCGCCGTCAAACCGAGTTTCTGGATAAAGGTCTGGATGTTCTGCGCCCCATGATGATTAAGGAAGTGGCGGAGGAAGTGGGCGTGCATCCTTCTACGGTTAGCCGCGCCGTGGCCGGCAAATACGCGCACACGCCGCAGGGCGTTTTCGAGCTCCGTTATTTCTTCTCAGAGCCGGTGCAGGGTCCGGCCGGCAGTTCCGTTTCTCTGATTAACCTGAAGCGCCTAGTGCAGAGAATTATCGCAGCAGAAGATGCTGCCCGTCCGCTGACCGATGAGCAGATCACCACCATGCTGCGGGAAAAAGGGATTTCCGTCACTCGCCGGACCGTGGCAAAGTACCGGGAGGATTTGAAGATTCCAAGCACTCATCATCGGAGAAGAAAGACATGAATGCATCCTCCCGTGTCTTGCTTCCAGATCGAGTCCAGGAGGTTCAAACATGCGGATTGATTACACGGGCCGCCAACTTGAAGTGTCTCCTGATCTGCGCCGGTACACCGAAGAACGCCTTGGCAAGTTAACCCGGGTTCTCCGGGACCGATGTGATATTCATGTGATCCTCAGCGCCGAAAAACACCGGCGGACCGCGGAAATAACCCTGAAGTGGAGAGACCACACCCTGGTGGGCGTCGAAGAGACCTGGGATGAGCGGTCTTCCCTGAATGGGGCGCTGGATAAATTGGAGCGCCAGGCGGTGCGGTTGCTGGAGAAGAAGCGTGCCCGCAAGCGGCGGCCCAAGCCCACGGAGGCTGTCCGGGTCAATGTTCTGGCCGGCGAGAGATCGAACCACGTGGACCGGCAGGTGGTGGTGACGGAGCGGATTCCCATCAAGCCGTTGACGCTCGATGAGGCCATTGAAGACCTGGAAAGCGCCTCCAACGGCATGGTGGTTTTCAGGAACTCGGAGACCGAGCGTGTGAACATCATTTACCGCAGGCCCGACGGACACATGACGCTAGTGGAGCCGGAGTCTTGAAGGGCGGAGGCTCCGGAGGAGGCCTCGCTGCAGCGGCGGTCTGTGACCGCTGCTCTGGACGGCCCTCCCCGCTTTGCGGTGGGGCAGGCTCCGCGCGCCGCTACAGCGCGACGTAACAAACTCATCGCGTTCGTATTAGAATGCCCTGTGAGTGTGACGTCCTCCCACGAGAGTGACCATGCGCTGCCGGATCGCAAGCATCGGGGGGCGGTCCCTGCAACAAGCCCTCGAATCTGCGCCTGACCTCGTTAACCCATTCAATCCGATTCCATGAAATCCAAGACTGCACGCAGGCCGTCGAAGCAATTTGTGCTCATCACCGGACTCAGCGGCTCCGGGAAGGGTTCGGTCATCAAGGCCTTTGAGGACCTCGGATTCTACTGCGTGGACAACCTGCCGATCGACCTGATCCCAAAATTTGCGGAAATTCTGCAGCAGCCGGGAAGCCACATCCAACGCGCCGCCGTGGTGGCGGACATCCGCGAGGGTGACGCCATCAGCCGCCTGCCGGCGCTCTATCAGGAATTGTCGAAAGCGAGCGCGCAGACCTCGCTGGTGTTCCTGGAGGCTTCGGACGAAGCCCTGATCCGCCGCTTCGAAGAGACTCGACGCCCGCATCCTCTGGGGCGGCACCTTCCCGTGCGCGAAGGCATCCGGCTGGAGCGCATCCTGTTGAAGCCGATGCGGCAGCTTGCCGACGTGGTCATCTCCACGACGCGGTTGAATGTCCACGAACTGCGTGAGCTCATCCACACGCGCTACGGCGGCGTTGCCACGCGGAAGTCCATGCTGATTTCCGTCGTCTCCTTCGGTTTTCGCTTCGGCGTGCCCACCGATGCGAACCTGATCTTTGATGTGCGCTTCCTGCCCAACCCCAACTACGTTCCGCGGTTGAAGCGCAAAACCGGGAAGGATCGCGAGGTCCAGAAATTCATGGAGAAGTATCCGCAAACTCGTGAATTTGTCAAACGCCTCACCGAACTCCTGTCCTACTTGCTTCCTCACTACATGCGGGAAGGCAAGAGCTACCTGACGATTGCGCTGGGCTGCACCGGGGGCCGGCACCGCTCGGTGGCGCTCGCCGAGCAAATCGCGGAAATTCTGACGCAGGAGGGATACCGCACCCGGATCACGCACCGCGACATTGGCAAGACCGCGGCCTAAAATCTTGTTGCGCCGGTGTGGTGGCGGCAGGGTCCGCACCGCCGGGGCTATCAAACATTCATCGCGGCGAGAGCGCTGCCTCTTTTCGGCATGGTTGACGCCGTGCCTTGCCGTTGTTCTTGCGGACACTCAACAGCTCGATGCAAACTCGGTAGTGAGCCGATCGCCATGCCGTCAAACATCCTGGCCGTCGATATTGGCGGCACGCATTTTCGGGTTGCACTCTTTGACCAGAATGGCCAGCTTCTGGAAGCCACTCAATCCGGGACCTCGCACGAGGGTGGGCAGGATTGGATGCTGGCTCAGCTCCGCGAGCACGCCGGCAAGCTTCTCGGCGCCAGCCGCGACACCGTGAAGGCTTGCGGCATCAGCTTTGGAGGACCGGTGGATTACGCCAGCCAGCGCGTCACATCCGTTCATACACCCGGCTGGCGAAATTTCCCGCTTACCTCCTGGGTCAGGGACACTTTTGGCATTCCTGCTTTGCTGGATAATGACGCTAACGTGGGCGCGCTCGGTGAATACCGCTTCGGCGCGGGACAAGGCGTGGATTCCCTGATTTACATCACACTGAGCACGGGAATCGGCAGCGGTCTGGTGATCAACGGTAAGGTGTTTCGCGGCAGAGACAGCATGGCGGGCGAAATCGGCCACTTGCCGCTTTCGGACTTGCCGGTTGCATGCACCTGCGGCGGATCGGGATGCCTGGAGTCGCTTTCCTCCGGGCGTTCCATTGCCCGGTTCGCACGCGAGCTTGCCGCAACCAACCCGCAGGCGAGCGCGCGCATGTTGGGTTTGAGCGGAGGCCGCGTGGAAGACTTGACCGCGCATCGGGTGTTTGAAGCGGCCGCCGAGGGCGATCCTGCAGCCCGCCAGTTGCTCCGCGATGCGATTTATTGGCTGGCAAGAGCCTTGACGATGGCGATCCGTCTGATCAATCCGGACAAGATCATCCTGGGAGGTGGCGTCGCCCAGGCCGGCGATAGACTTCTCATCCCGCTTCGAGAACTGATGGCCCAGTGGAAGTCTGAGAACTTCCCTTACACCACGGAAATCTGCGCGGCGGGCTTGGGCAACGATTCACCACTTTATGGAGCGGCTGCGCTGGGCCTGGCCCTTCTGGGATCATCTTCTGGCTGACGCCCGACCGCCGAGTGCTCCTGCCGCCGGCTACGGATTTCCACGCGGATGCTCCGGCTCGACGACCAGTTTCCCCTTCATCCGGGAGTGGCCCATGCCGCAGAACACAGAGCAATTGAATTTGAATGTACCGGGCTTGCTGGCGGTGAATTCGACGGTCACCGGCTTTCCTTTCGGAAGCTTTTCGTTAATGTCAAACGCCGCGAGCTTAAAGCCGTGCTCACGGTCCAGAGCCGTGATCACCAGCTTCACCCGCTCGCCTTGTTTGACGGTAATGGTGCTGGGATCAAACTCGTATTTCTTCGCGGTCATGTTGATCTCATGCACCGGAGTGTTCTGCTCAGCCGCTACAGACTGAATTCCCGGCAGCAGGAATGCCATTGCAAAAAAAATCAAAATCCGGCTTTGAATCAATTTGCGGTTCATCGGTTCCTCTCAATCGATCGCGATATTCTCATCATGCCAGCGAGTCTCGTGAAGCAAATGGCTGCCCAACCACGCCGGCATGGCGGCAGCCGCAAGCTCCTGCACGCCGGACGGTGCTTTGACCAAGGCGCGAAGCAACCCTGCGGCCAGATAACTTCTACGCACGCATGCTGCGAGACGTTTTCCATAGCGGTTCCATTCCTGGTCCGTAGCGGATTCCGAATTGTCCGCGAGCATCCGGGCAACTTCGCCCGCTGCGAGCCGTCCGCCGTGCAGCGCCATGGAGATTCCATCGCCGGTAAATGGATCGAGGAATCCCGCCGCGTCGCCCGCGAGCACCGCGCCTTGCTGGACGGGTTTGCGGCGGGCCGGTTGAACCGGAGCCGTGGTCACAGTCGGACCGGTCTGCGTGGACCCCTTCAGCCGGTTCATCAACGCCGCGTTTTTTGCGATTTCTTGCAGCCAGCTTGCGAAGTCGGTCGCGGCGCTCCCACCCGCCTGTCGGCTCAAGCTGCGGTGCACCAAGCAGCAGGCATTGTAAAGGCCACCTTCGATGGGCGCCAAACCGCAATACCCACCGGGGAAAAAGTAGATTTCCACGATGTCGCGCGGTGCGACGCCGCGAAAATGAGCCTTTGCCCCCAGCCATTCGCCTGCGGAATTCCTGTGAGCGGCGTCAGCGGGAGAAGCAAGGCCTTCCAGCTTCCACCATCGTCCGCAAGCCACGAGCAGGGCGCGGGCGCAGTGCTTCTCACCGTCATCGGTTTCAATTTCCCAAGTAGCCTGTCTTCCCGAAGCGATCTGAGAGACCTTCCGCGCCGCCATGCTATCCATCGCCGCCGCACCCAGAGAGACCGCATGTGTCCACAGTGCCCAATCCAGAACGCGGCGGGAAAGGCCGAGACAGGGCTGGGGTAAGGGGAACGCCAAGCCGCGCCCGCGCTGGGAGACAAACTCTGCGGCGCGGATCCTTGCGCCGTCATTCAGCCCTCTGGGAATCGCAGATTTGAGTAAAGGCAGCGATTCCGCTGAGATGAACTCACCGCACACCTTGTCTCTGGGGAATCGCTCCCGCTCGAAGATCACCACGGTCAAGCCTCTTCGCAGCGCCTCAAGTGCAGCGCTGGTTCCCGCCGGGCCTCCCCCGATGATAGCAAGGTCGATCAACTCTTCTGGACCTCCGGCGCTTTCCAAAGGATCAAGCCCAAACGGTACTTGGGCAGGCGGAACAGATCGTACCTTCGAAATCCCGCGTCTTCGGCGAGCGACCTCAATTCATCCAGTGTATAGGCCTGTCGAACGCTGGCCGGGGCGTCGTGCCGGGTGATCGGGCTTCGAGAAAATGGGCGGAAATGCCGGCTGATGAAATAGGCAACCGCGCGGCGTTCCAGGTCGTTGATGAGGACGGCGCGCGCCGCCACCCCGGCTAACTCCCTCAGCAGCCGCTTGGCGTCTTCGCCGGAGAAGTGGTGAAGGAAGAGATTGCACATCACCACATCGACGCTGCCGGGCGCCAAGGGGACCTGCATGGCGTCTCCGATGATGGGAGTCACCTCCCGCCAACTCCCGGGATGACGTTGCAAATGGCTCAGCCGCCGGTCGAGCACGAAGAACGTCGCGGCAAGACCGCGGCGGCGGAGCTTTTCGCGCAAGGCTAGGGCCATGCGGGCGTCGCCGCAACCTACATCCAGAATACGCGCCGTGCGAAGGCCATTTCGTGCGAAGAACCGCAGCAACAGGAGCATGCTGCCGGAGACGCCTCCCAGCCAGCGGTTGATGCGCCAAAGGTCCTGAAAACTTTCCGCAATTTCGCGGGGCGTACCTTGATCTTCATCCAGCAATTCGGTGGTGGGGATGCGCTGCATGCGGCCTCTAGTTCTCCCGGACCCGCGAGACGACGAGGGCAGAATTCTTGGAGCCGAACGCAATGCAGTTACAAATCGCGTGTTCCACCTTCGCCGGGCGGCACGAGCTTGGAATGTAATCGAGATCGCATTCCGGGTCGGGAACGTCCAGGTTGAGGGTTGGCGGGAGGCAATGATCGCGCATAGCCAGCAAAGTGGCGGCGACCCCGGCGGCTCCGCAGGCGCCTTGCGGGTGGCCGATGACCGACTTCAAGGCAGAGGCTGGAATGCGGTAAGCCTGCTTGCCGAACGCGTTCTTCAGGGCTCGCGTTTCGATACGGTCATTCAAAACCGTGGAAGTGCCGTGCAGGTTGACGTAGCCCACTTCCGCCGGCACAATTCCCGCTCGAGCCATGGCCATCTGGATGGCACGCGCAGGCTCCTCGCCGTTTTCCTCCAGGCGCACGCGGTGGAAGGCTTCACAGGTTGAGCCATATCCAGTGATCTCTCCGTAAATGTGAGCCCCACGCTGGCGCGCCCTCTCATACTTTTCAAGCACGAACATCCACGCCCCTTCGCCCAGCACAAAGCCGTCGCGATCGGCGGAAAAGGGCCGCGAAGCCCGCTCCGGCTGATGGTTCCAGGACGTAGTCATAATCCGCATAAGTGCAAACGCTTTCATAATCAGCGGCGAGATCGGCGCGTCCGCGCCGCCGCAAATCACCGTGTCAGCCATGCCGCATTGAATATTCTGCATGGCGTAGCCCAGGGCGTCCGTCGAGGACGTGCATCCCGTGGAAATCACGTGGCTGAAGCCGCGAAAGCCAAAGTGCATGGAGATTTCGCTGGCGATGGTGCCGATGGTGGCGGAAGGAATCGTATAAACACTGCACTGGCGAACTTGGCCGGAGTAGTAAAGGGACATCTGCCGTTGAACGAATTCCTGGCCGCCGCCACCCGAGCCGAGGAGCACGGCGATGGTGCGCCGCTCCTCAATGGGCATGGTGAAGGGGTCCAGACCCGCGTCGGCAATCGCTTCCTTCGCCGCGGCAATGGCCAGCGGCACGACGCGGCTGACGTTATCGGCGTCCTTTTCGCTGATATGATCGAGAGGATTGAACCCCGCGATCTCGCCCGCAATCTGAACGGTTAAGGTACAAGGGTCGAACGATTGGATGCGCCGCACGCCGCTCTTGCCCTCAAGCGTCGCCCGCCAGAAACATTCCCGTCCAATTCCGTTCGGGCTGACCGCCCCAATCCCCGTGACCACCACGCGCGTTTTCATTCCGCCCCGTTCCCGGTCAAACTTAGGATGCGCCCGTTCCGAACCTGAATCAAGGTGCGGCTTGTAATTAATTTGTAATAAAGGTGCTTGAAAGCAAACGTATCAGTTCCGGCGTTTCAAGTTGAATTCACGAAGCCGGACTTATTCGAGCGGCAACCCATGGCCAACAAATGGCATGACAAACCGCCGCGATTTCTTTATGCTTCAAATTTCAAGTTTTCGGGATTGTCGCTCCAAAATCCTCCGGCAAATTTTCGGAGCATGAATGAATCCAAGAAAAAGCTGTTGGTTATTCGTTTAAGCTCCATCGGGGACATTGTGCACGCGCTCCCGGCGGTGGCGGCGTTGGGAGAGGCTTTCCCCAGCACCGAGATCACCTGGGCTGTCGAAAGGCGCTACGCCTGTCTCATCGAGGGCAATCCCCATGTCCGTCACATCCTGAAATTGGACACGCTGGGCTGGCGAGGGCGTTGGGGTTCGTTGGAAACATTCCGGCAAATGAGGCGTGCGCTCCGTGCGCTTCGAAACCCGCACTTCGACACGGCGATTGATTTCCAGGGCCTCATCAAGTCCGGGCTGATCGTCCTGCTCAGCCGGGCCCAGCAGCGCGTGGGACTGGCCGGACCTTGGTTGCGCGAACCCCTGGCGGGAATCTTCTATACGGAGAAGGTGACACCACCCGCACGGCGGCATATCGTAGAAGCCAACCTGGCGTTGGTCGAACACTTGGGCGCCCAGGCGGGGAAGTGGCAGTTTCCCCTTCCCCACCGCGCCGAAGACGAGGAATATGCAAAAGGCCAGATCGAAAGGATGGGCGGGGGTCCATTCGTATTGATCAGCCCGGGCGGAGGTTGGTCCAGAAAGCGGTGGGCGCCGTCCAATTATGCCGCGCTCATCAAGAAGCTCGATGCGGAATTTCCCGGCGAAATGGTCTTGACCGGGTCGCCCTCCGAAGAGAGCATGATCCGGGAAATTCTGGACGCCGCCCACTCCCGGCGGGCACGCTATCTGGCGGCCAGCATCACGCAGTATATTGCCATGGCCCGGCGGGCTTCACTCTTTGTCGGAGGAGACACTGGTCCCATGCACCTTGCGGCAGCCGTGGGAACGCCAGTTGTTGCGTTGCATGGGCCAACCGATCCGGCGCGAAACGGTCCGTTCTCCGATGAGGATATTGCGCTGGCCGGCCGTCCTGAAAAATCCCGCGGCAGGCGGCATCCCGGCTTTCTTGAAGGGATTGAGGTGGACCAGGTGATGAGGGCCATCCGCAGGCGAATGGAAAGCCAGAATGGATAACCGCTATAAAGCCTGGGCCGCGCGCTGGCGCGTGCCCCTGGGCTTTGTGGCGGGGATCGTCTACCTGGTTGTGTCAAGACCCACCTGGATCTGTTTGATTGTGGGCGAAATCATCGCGCTGGCCGGACTGGCGATGCGCGGGCTTGCCGCCGGACATCTTGAGAAGAATCTGAAGCTGGCCACGTCGGGTCCCTATGCGCTGTGCCGCAATCCGCTTTATTTGGGGAGTTTTCTGCTGGCGGTGGGTTTTGCGGTAGCGGGTTGTTATCTCCCTTTGGGGATAGCTCTGGTGGCGCTCTTTCTGGTGATTTATCTTCCCGTGATGCACCGTGAAGAGGCATTTCTCCGGCAGAAGTTCGGCGCCGAGTATGAGAACTACGTGGCACGTACGCCGCTGTTCCTGCCAAAGATCGGAGGCATGACCGCCGGCGCTTTCAAATTCAGTTGGGAGGGGTATCGAAAAAATCGGGAATACGAGGCGGCTTTAGGATTTGTGATCATCAGTCTGATTCTCATCGTGAAAATCGTTCTCGGAGCGTAGTTCTCTGGACCGCCTTTTGCCTCCTTTTGGCGTCTAAACCCATGATGAGTTCCCGTCTTCTCAGGTTTTCGTTTCTTCTGATCGCCGTGCTCGCTTGCGGCAGCGCTCCGCCTCCCATCTCCGCGCCGGCCAATCTGCCTTTTGGTCCCGGCGAAAGACTCGTCTACAACGTTTCCTGGTCCGTCTTTCCAGCCGGGCAAGTGACAGCAGCCGTCGCCCAAGTGGCGGGCAAGAATGGTCAAGATGCGCTCCAGATTTTGACCACGGCGCGCTCCCGAGGATTTGTTTCCCTGATCTACAATCTGAATGACCAGTTCCGCTCCCTGGTTGATCCCCAAACGCTATGCTCGCGGGAAATCTCAAAGCAGGTCAACGAAGGCCGAAGGCACAAGCAGACGCAGATTGTCTTCGACAGCGCGCGGCGCGTGGCAATTTTGGATGAGAAAGATCTGACCAAGCCCCGTGATCCTCCCAAGCACACGGAAAATGCGATTCCCGCCTGTGTTGAGGACATCGTCACCGGCTTCTACTACCTTCGCCGCCAACCGCTGCGCGTGGGCGAGCCAATTCACGTCCCGGTTAACGACGGGTCGAAGACGCAGGACGTGGTTGTTGAAGTTCAGGCCCGCGAGCCAATCGACACGCCGCTTGGCAAGCGCTTCGCGTTCCGCGTGGAACCGCGGGTGTTTGGAGATTTGTACAAAAAGAAGGGAAGAATGTTGATCTGGTTCAGCGATGACGCGCAACGCCTGCCGTTGCGGATCAAAGCCGAACTGCTGGTCGGGGACATTGTTGGAAACCTTCAATCCGTCACGACTCCCGGGTCCGTCGAGGCGGCGCCGGGCCATTCGCCGCCGGTTCCGGGCGGGAAGCCCGGTTAAACCAGCGTGAACCTTTCGGCAATAATGCGGCGGAAACGCGCGGCATAAATGATCTCAAACGCCAGCTCTTTGTCCGGGAACATCCCCAGGGCGAATTGGCGGGCGTTTGAAACCATCTCGGCTGCTTCATCCAAGGTCAAGCTGGACTGCATCAGCACGCTCGCGATCAGGTCCATCGTGAGCTGAAGCCGTCGAACTTTCAGCCGCTCTTCTTCGATCTCCTTGGCGCTGGCCATGAAGTAAACCTGCCTTCGAAATTCCTTGCCGGGGTGCTTTGTTCCCGCCTCCCATCCGTGCGTCAGCACGTCTTGAATCGGCGAGCCTTTGCCTGGGTATGATATGCTCCAGACATCAGGAAATCTCATTTCATGCCGCCGGAATCCGCAGTTGAGAAGAAGACTTTAGCCGCAACGTCAAGGCCGTCGATTCTATCCGTCTTGGCGGAGGCTTTGATCCAGTTTTACAAGGAAGAATCGATCGAGCTTTCGGCGGGTATTGCATTTTACAGCGTCCTTTCGATTTTCCCTTTCCTGCTCCTTCTGCTCGGTCTGAGCGGATTCTACATCCAACATCACCAACTGGCGGGCCGCCTGGCGCCCATTTTGAGCGAAGTGCTACCCATGAAGCCAGACTTCATTCTGAACAACCTCGTCGGGATCACCAAAGCTTTCGGAAGGGTCGGGATCGTTTCCTTTCTCCTGCTTCTTTGGGCTTCCTCGGGCGTTTTCGTCCCCATCGAAAAGGCTCTCAACGGTGCCTGGGGAGTTGAAAAGGGGCGAGGTTGGATCGGGCGGCGCCTGAGTGCGTTGGGCATGGCCTTGCTTTTCGGCATTCTGATTCTGGCCACGAGCGGATTGATCGGATGGAGCCTTTATATCCGCGCCTGGATGAGCCACGTGGGACCGCCCCTCATGATCTACGTCACCGGCCTGCTCTATCGCGGGCTGCTGAGCCTCGTCAGTTTTCTGATCACACTGGGAATCTTCGTCCTGCTGTTCAAGCTCCTTCCCAACCGCAGTATCCAATGGCGCAAGATCCTCCCCGGCGCAACCCTCACCGCGGTGTTCTGGCAGGTCGCGCGATGGATCTTTACCCTGGTGCTTCTTCACCTGAATTACCGCCATGTCTATGGCTCGATCGGAGCCATGGTGGCCTTCATGACCTGGGCCTACATCGCCTCCGCCGTGATGTTATTCGGCGCGCAGGTCTCGGGCGCGCTATACCGCTCGATGCATCCCGGCGACATCGTCTTTGCGCCGGCTTCTGCTCTCCCCTAAAAGGCCTCATCCCCCAGCGCCGGCACGGCCCGTTTCGCCATCCTCCATCAACGTCAAATTCAGAAGCGAACCGTCCTGGCCTTCTTCCGGTATCCGTGATAGCTCAGACGATCCGGCCAAACTTCGACGGTAATCGCTCCCAGGTGGTCCGTTCGCAACAAGAGGGCCAGCCCTGCGCTTGAACCCTTCGTGCCCTCCATCCCGCTCGGGCGGTGCGAGGTCTGGCCCACGCTACTCACCAGCGCCACCCGAGCCGACACTCGTTCCATCAACGCCGGGTCGCAGCAATCGGGGTTCCCTCGATTGGGAAGCGCCATCATTTGGCTCTCAAGATCTCCCGGCATAGACGCCACCCGTTGCTGGGAAGCCCGGGAAATATCACCCGGAAGAAAGAGCGCGCCGGTGCCAGTCTCAATGCGAAGAGCCACCGCATCCTCGTGTAGAATGGCCTTATCCACCTGCGTTGCGGCGGGCGGCCAAAGGACCTGAAAGCTCGCCGCCCGTTCGTGAATCCGATCCCCTGCGCTTAACAGCCGGGGCTGAACTCCCTGCCCGCGCAGCAGCGCCCACAGCTCCGTGGAAAAGTCCCCGGTCGGAAGCGAACCGTACCAGAATTCTCCGACCTTAAAGTTCTTCAGGATGGCGGCGACACCCGCCAGCCGGTCGCCCCTCGCATCCGGTATCAAGAGCACATCAATCCGGTCGAGACCTCTCGACCACAAGTAAGGAGAGACGATGTTCTCGCCGGGATCCCAGCGCCGGGGTCGGAACGGGTCACCGTGGGTGATGCGGCTTTCCGTGCTGCCGCCCGCGCCCACCAGCATCGTGGTGCGGTCGGGCAGAACCAGAAAGTACGTTTCGCATCCGTCACAATCGAGCGCCGTCATCTGCAACGAGCCTTGGGGAAGATCAGGTGGAAAGGGATGGATGGCGATGAGGACGCCGAGGAATAAGGCCGAAGCCCCGCTGATTCGCAAGATTCGCCGGTTGCGGCCCACCGCCAGGGCGGACGCCACCAGCGCCATGGCAAATCCCCACGCCACCCACAGCGGTGGATTGGCCACGCGAAACGAAAGCCATGCGGGTAAATGCGGCATTTCCGTCATGGCGAAGAGCCCATGCATCACGAGAGCGAGGAGGCGTGAAGGCAGGACGGGCATCCACGGGAAAACGGTATAGAGCAGAACCGTGGGAACAGCCACCGCCAGGAGCACCGTCATCAGCGGCACCGCCAGAGCGTTCAGTCCAATTCCGGCCAGAGTGACGCGATGGAAGATTTGGGCCATCGGCAACATGAGTCCGAACTGCAGCACCGCCGAGAAGGCCAGAATATCGATGGTCCAGATACCGCCTCGAACGGTATTTGTCACCAATGCCTCCGCGACGGATGGGTATTTTCCCAGTAGCGCCACCCTTTGCTTCAGCGACACGGCCAGCTCCCGCACGTCCAACCGAAACTGCGCCAGCCGAGGTTCGACTTCGGTGTCACGGCCCAAATCGCTCAGGCCCCGGAGAGCTGTGCGGTAAGGCTCGGTGGTCCGCTCAAGAATTGGCACCGCGAGGCCGACAATCAAGAGCGCCGCTGCGAAAGAAAGCTGAAACCCCGATTCGAAAATCCATGCGGGCCGCATCAGGAGCAGCAGGAATCCGGCTAATCCCACCGCGTTCAGGGCCGAGTGCTGGCGGTAGAGGAAGCTGGCAACAAGGTAAGAGCCGATCATCAGAGTGGCGCGAAGCGTGGGCGCGCGTTGCTCCACCAGACCCGCGTAGAATGCCAGAAACGCCAGCAGCAGAATGAACCGCCAGGTCTCGCGGATTCGTAGTAGGCGTAACAGACCGGCCAGCAGCGCTGCCAGCAGGCCCACGTGCAACCCGGCAACCACCAGCAGGTGATAGAGGCCGCTGACCCGGAAATTCTCGATGGTCGAGGAATCGAGCGACGCTCTCTCCCCCAGCAGGATCGCCTTCAGCACCGCGCCATCGCGCGCTCCCGTGCTCCACGGCGGAAACATGCGGTCGATGCCCCGGATGACTTTCCTGCGGAGGGTGTGGAACATCTGCGCATAAACCGGCGGGCGCGAAAGGCGAGGGTTCTGGAGGCGTTCGATTCTCCGGATGCTCGCCTGCCAATAAACGTCCTCGATGGATTCCATCCACCAGCGATAATCGAAGCTGCCCGGATTGCCGTAGGTTCGCGGTCTCCATAGCCGCACGGAGGCGCGGACCGGATCGCCGAAGCGCAGATTCCACGCGCCCTGGGCGATCTGAAATTGCTCCGCCGACCGCGCGCGCATGCGCAGCTTGCCGCGGGCAGGATGGGAATGACCGTCCTGATCGATTCTTGCCAGCTTCAGGTCGAACTCGAATCCGGTGGGCGTGTGAACCAAGTCCGTCGCCACAGATCCCTCGACATCGACGGGTTGCTCCAGATTGAAACCCCATTGCGAAAGATGGCTGATGTGGTCCGCCGGAAATCGGAACTGAAACAATCCCTGAGCCGCTGCCCCGGCGCCCACAAATCCAACCAGCAAACAAGCCACTGCAATGCGATTGCACTTCTTCCAAAGAACGATCAGACCTGCCAGCAAGCACAGCGCGGTGACGACGAGCAGTGGCCCGATACCCAGCCGCTGCGAGTGCTCCAGCAGGACTCCCAGCGCGAAGAAAACGGCGAGAACCAGCATCGGGCTTTTCATAAGGAGGGATCACTATAACGCAGGTTGGAACTGAGAAGGAAAACCCTGGCCCGAAGGCCAACGCTGCGATTCGCTTTCTCATCCTCTCGTTCATCTTCGATCCTATCGCGCTAGTGTGACCAGACTTTCGATGTGGAACGTATGGGGGAAAAAGTCGAACATGTGCACGGACTCGATGCGGTAGCTCGCGCCAAGAAGAAAAGCGAGATCGCGGGCCAGCGTGGGCGGGTGGCAACTGACGTAGTGGATACGGCGGGGGCGAAGGGCCGCCAGAAGCCGGAGCGTGGGCAAGCCTACTCCGGCGCGAGGCGGATCGACGATTGCCAGGTCCGGCGCAGCCTGTGCAAAGCGCCTCAGAAAATCGAATGCCGGTTGATGCACGGCGCGAATCCGACCCGGCTGGCCCTGGCGGGCGTTGGCCGCAAGATCAGCCGCCGATGATGAGGTTGACTCGACGGCAGCCACCTGCTCGTATTCGCGGGCCAAAGGAAGCGCAAAGAGCCCCACTCCGGCGTAAAGGTCCAGCGCCAACCGTCGCTGGCCTTGACGATCCCCGCAACCCGGCGGGTCAGCGGCTCTGGTGACGGCCTCGACGAGGGCCGCAATCAGAAAACGGGAAGTCTGAAAAAATGACCCTGGGCCGATGCGGTAAGTAAAGTCCCCGGCCCGGTAATTCATGAAGGGCTCGCCAAAGGTCTGGAAATTCCGCCCGGCCGGTTTGCATTGGATGGCGACGGTCTTCGCTTGTGGCAGCGCGTTGAACAGGGCGTCCGCAAGGCTCTGGTGGTTCCCGGAATCGAATTCGCCCCGCAGTGTCACCATCACATTCTCGTCAGCGTGATCGGCTATCAGTCCGATTTCATGGCAGCCGTCCAGCCCTGTTCCATTGCCGCCGCTGAAGCTCTCCCTCAGCCAAGTTTGAAGCTCGCGCAAAACGATGCCTAGAGTTGGCGAAATGATATGGCAAGCTTCAACCGGCACGATATGATGCGAGAGCGCCGCGAAGAAGCCGAGGGACCACTTGCGGTCCTCCCCGCGCGCAAGCTTGAATTGGGCCTGGTTCCTGTAGCCCCACGCCGGACCACCATGGGCCGTGATCTCCCCAGGCCAGGAGATCTTCCCGACTCGAAGCAGCGTCTCGCGGAGGATTTCGACTTTGCGAGCGGTTTGGGATGGCGCCGCGAGATGCTGGTATTGGCACCCACCGCAGGAGCCAAAGTACGGGCAGGGTGGATCGACACGCTCGGCACTGGCGGTGAGAAGGCGAACCGGCCGCGCATGAAGGATGCCCTTCACGGTCCGGGTCGGCTCAGCTTCGAGCCGTTCACCCGGAAGCGCCTGGCTTACGAAGACGGGTTTGCCTTCGTGATGGGCCAGGGCGTCGCCACCGTAGACCAGCTTTTCAATTTGAACTTCAAAGCTCACTCTGGCACCCAGAACTCTAAACTCGAGACCATCTACCACGCCGCCGGAATGTGACATAAACAAAAGGAGTTAGTGACATTCAAGCCATAGCATCAACCTCCCCAAAAATCAACTCCTTTTGTTTTCAAATACATACAAGCTTCGTTCCCTTGGTTCGGCACTCAGCCCGTCTACAGAGCTTCAAAATGACCACACTCGGCATTGCC
The DNA here is from genome assembly GCA_050745605.1 of Terriglobia bacterium. Taxonomy (GTDB): domain Bacteria; phylum Acidobacteriota; class Terriglobia; order UBA7540; family UBA7540; genus CALCEB01. The sequence goes on from JBOGKI010000013.1 coordinate 19,877, forward strand.
ACCATCAGCCTGCTATGTTGGGCGGTGTTTCCC
>JBOGKI010000014.1:0-19616 GCA_050745605.1 Terriglobia bacterium
ATGTTATAGACGTCAAAGCGATTAGTCACGTTCCGGCCAAATCAGCGCCGACCGCTAAAAACAGAGATGCTTTGTTTTCATATACATTCAAGCTTCGTTCCGTCAATTGGGGTAGGGACGGGGCTTGCCTCGCCCTCCACACGTTATAGGGCCGGTCTTGCACCCAGTCCAGGGGCGACCCTTGGGTCGCCCCTAAGCCACGTTGCGCCCTTCCGGTCCCAATATAGCAAATCGAGAGACGGCGGGTGAGACAAGTGAGACACTATTTCTTCGACAGGATCAAGCCTTCCATCACCTGCCGACGGCGATTGCGGTCCGCCGAAAACCACGCCCGTACAGCAAACTGCACAGCTACCAGCCTTAATAATCCTTGACTCTGCAGCGGGAGTGAATTATACAACGCGTGGTTTGTCTTCATACTTGGCAAGTTGCGACGGAGGAATTGACCATGATCAGTCGGCTGAAACGATTCGCACTGCTGGCAGCGGCTTGCTTCCTGGTGTGCGGCGTGGCAAGGTACGCCCGCGCGCAAGCGGCACAGTACGACCTGCTCTTGAAAGGCGGGCACGTGATTGACCCCGCCAACCATATCGACGGCGCGATGGATGTGGCCGTTTCCAACGGGAAGATTGCCGCCGTTCAAAGCAACATTCCGGCGAGTGAAGCCGGTAAAGTGGTGGACGTGAGCGGGCTCTATGTGACGCCGGGCCTGATCGACATCCACGTGCACATTGGGCAAGGCGGCGCGCCGCTTGATTGGTTCGCTCCCATCGCCCGCGCGCACGAAGTGCCACTCAAAATTCCCGCTGATCTGATGCTCACCTCAGGGGTAACGACGGTGGTGGATGCGGGAACCTCGGGAGCAGACACCTTCCTCACGGAGAAAGAAGAAGTCATTGATCGTTCGCAAATCCGGGTGCTGGCCTGGTTGAACATTGTCTCCAACGGCATGCAAGGCGGGCTCGAGCAGTACTTGGGCGAAATGAATCCAGAGCTCTGCGCGAAAACGATCGAGAAGTATCCTGACATTATTGTCGGCGTAAAGACGGCGCACTACGACGGCGGTACGGACCGCACCGGGTTTACGCGCCCTCTTTGGGCGGGAGTAGACCGCGCCCTCAAGTGCGGAGAACTGACCCATAAACCCATCATGGTCGATTTCTACCCCCGGCCGGGCCGCCCCTATTCCGACCTGATTTTGAAGAAGCTGCGTCCGGGCGATATTCATACCCACGTCTTCGCCCAGCAGTTCCCCATTATCGGGCCCACCACCCCGGGCGGGAAAGTCAACCCGATCATGTGGGAGGCTCGCAAGCGGGGCGTGATCTTCGACGTAGGCCACGGCTCCGCCAGCTTCTGGTGGCGCAACGCCGCGCCAGCCATCCAGCAGGGTTTCGAGCCGGACTCCATCTCCACGGACCTCCACGAAGGCAATCTTCACCAGTTCGTCATCAGCTTTGACAATGTCGCCTCAAAATTCCTGGCGATGGGCGAGTCGCTCAACGATGTGATACGGCAATCGACCGTGAACCCGGCCCGCGAAATTCACCGCACGGACCTCGGGACGCTCTCCGTGGGTTCGGTGGCGGACGTCGCCGTGCTGCAACTTCTTCACGGGCATTTCAGCTACACCGATTGCGGCTACACGCGCCTGGACGGCACGGAAAAGCTCATCGCCCGCATGACAGTGCGCGCCGGCGCTATTGTCTATGATCCGTCGGGCATGAGCATGGTGGAATGGCAAAAGGCGCGCAAGCAGTATTTCTTCCTGCCCACGGACCGGGGTATGAAACCGGCGACCGCCGATGACTTCCCCCGCCATGTGGGAAAAAACCAGGAGTAGCGGAAGGCCTGTTGCAGGATCGGGCGCGAGTGAGGCAGGCGGTCTAGCAGGGCGCCACTAACGTATCTGGACAATGAATGGTAGCCACGGCGAGCGTTTTTCTCGCCGTGGGCTTTTCTCCCGGAAAGCCGATACCCACGACGAATTAGAATGCAAATTCGTCGTGGCTACCACTGGGAAGCGCCGCCAGCCCGGGTCAACACTCTGACATTGATTTTTTTGGGTGCGCAGCTTGACAGGACGAAGGGGTGCGGCGTACACTCCTAATCGTCTTAGGATAATGTATGGATACTCAGGCGCAAATCCTTCCCGGCACCCTCGACCTTCTGATCCTCAAGGCCGTTTCTCTCGGGCCGCTGCACGGCTATGGTGTTCTGCTGCGGATTGGGCAGATTTCCAAAGGGGCTCTGGTGATTGAGCAAGGGGCGCTCTATCCGGCCTTGTTCCGGTTGGTGCGCCAAGGGTTGCTGAAAGCCACCTGGGGCATCTCGGAACATAACCGGCGAGCCAAGTTCTACCAGCTCACCGCGGCGGGCCGCAAGCGGCTGCAAGAGGAAATGGAAGGTTGGAACCGGCTGGCGGCCGCGATCGGAACCGTTCTCAATACGCGACCGGAGGAAGTATGAGCGTTTTCTCCTCAATTCGGACATTGCTGGCCTTTGTGTTCCGGCGGCAGTTCCAGTAGCGCGGACCGTCGTTTTTAAGGTCCGCGGTTTGTGACAAGGAAAGGCCGCAGACCCCAGAAGCGGAGGTCTGCGCTACTTTTGTTTTTGCCGGCACCTGGTCGGAGGAATTATGAAACTCTTGTCCTCGATTCGCACAGTTCTGGCTTTTCTGTTCCGTCGACCTCGCATCGAGCGCGAAATGGAAGAAGAGCTTCGGTCGCATTTACAGAGCCGGGCGGACGATTTGGAACGTCAGGGACTTTCTCGCGCGGAGGCGGAACGGCAGGCGCGGGTCGAGTTTGGCGGCTATCAACGTTACAGGGAAGAATGCCGCGAGGCGCTGGGAACGCGCTGGCTTGGAGAGCTCATGGCTGACCTGCGGTACGGCGTGCGCCAGTTGCGGCGAAGCCCGGGCTTCACGGTGATTGCGGTTATGACCATCGCCCTTGGCATCAGCGCGGCAACAGCCATTTTCAGCGTGGTGAATGGTGTGTTGCTCAAACCGCTGCCGTACCCCAATCCCGATCGGCTTGTGGCAATAGCTGAAAAGCTGCCCCCATTCTCGGAATTCGCAATCTCCTACCCGGACTTTCTCGACTGGGTGAAAATGAATCACACCTTCGCAGCTCTCGCCGCGTACCGACACACGGACATGAATTTGACCGGTTCAAGCGAAGCCGAGCGCTTGAAAGTGACGCAGGTGTCGGCTAGTTTCTTCCCATTGCTCGGCGTGAAGCCAGTCATCGGGAGAAATTTTTCGTCTGGAGAAGATCGGCGAGGTTCCACGCCCGTGGTGATTCTGAGCGGTGGTTTCTGGAAAAGCAAATTCGGCGGTTCTCCCGGAATCCTGGGCAAAGTGGTGACGCTCGATGGAAAAGGCCATACGGTCGTTGGCGTCATTCCGCAGAACTTCTATTTTTGCTGTGAAAGCGAGAATTTCGTTCTGGGCGACGTCTACGTTCCCATCGGCTCTTACGAGAATCAATGGATGTCGGACCGCGGCGCCCACCCAGGGATTTTTGCAGTTGGGCGGTTGAAGGCCGGCGTCACGCTCCAGCAGGCCCGCGCCGACGTGGACGGCATTGCACGAGACCTCGCCTCGGCATATCCCGATTCAAATAAGAACGAGGGTATCGCGCTTATCCCACTGAAAGAGCGCATGGTGGGCGAGGTCGAGCCCGTGCTCCTAATGCTCCTTGCCGCCGTGGGATTCGTTTTGCTGATTGCATGCGCGAATGTGGCAAATTTGCTTTTGGCGCGCGCGACGGGACGCACGCGGGAGTTTATAATGCGCGCGGCACTCGACGCGAGCCGGGGACGACTAATCCGTCAACTCCTCACCGAGAGCATTCTACTGGCGCTGGCGGGCGGCGGCCTGGGTTTGATGCTTGCTTCATGGGGTACCAAGGCGGCGCTTGGTGTGCTTCCCAAGGCGCTCCCGCACGCCGATGACGTAAGGCTCGACCCGCGTGTGCTTGCTTTTACGCTTATTGCCTCGATTTTCGTGGGCGTGCTTTTCGGGCTCGCACCGGCTTTGCAAAGCTCGCGCCCCGACTGGCACGAAAGTCTAAAGGAAAGCGGGCGGGGCTCAAGCGGCGCCGGCCGCCGTATGCAGCACGTCGTCGTAGCCCTGGAGCTCGCGATGGCGGTGGTGCTGCTCGCTGGCGCCGGTCTTACGATTCGAAGCCTCGCGCTGCTCTGGCGCGTCAATCCCGGCTTCAATCCTCAGAATGTGTTGACGTTCAACGTAGCCTTGCCGCCTTCGACGGCGAAAGAGAAGCCGGATCAGATTCGCGCGAGTGTGCGTCACCTGACGGACGCCATTGCCGCCGTCCCCGGGGTGAAGGCGGTGGCGATAACCGATGGCGCCTTTCCGATGCAGGGTGGCAATATAGTCGGCTTCTGGGCCGAAGGACATCCCAAGCCAGCAACGCAAAGTGAGATGCCTAACGCCGTGAACTATATCGTGGGCACCGGCTATTTCAAGGTGATGAGAATTCCGCTTCTGAACGGACGCCTTTTCAGGGCGGATGACGACCTGCATTCACGTTTCGTCGCCGTGATCGACGAAGATTTTGCGCGGAGTTACTTTCGTAATCAAGATGCAGTTGGCAAGCACGTTCACCTGGCGGGTCCGGACGAAGCATTTGAGATCGTGGGAGTGGTCGGCCACGTGAATCAGGGAGGACTCGACGAGGACCCGCGATGGCCGCTCTCGGTTCAGATCTACGTTCCCGTCTCACAGATTCCCGACCAATTCATTTCATTACTGGCCAAGGCGGAAGGCTTTGTCGTGCGCACGCAATCACCGCACTACGCGAGCACCGAGGCGATCCGCACAGCCATCGACGGAACGAATCGCGAGCAGGTCGCCTACGGATTCGAATCCATGGACGGAATTATCGCAACTTCTCTTTCGTCACGGACCTTTGCCGTGATTTTGTTGGCTGTGTTTGCGGGTCTGGCGCTGGCGCTTGCGAGCATCGGAATTTACGGAGTGATTTCTTATTCCGTAGCCCAGCGGACGCACGAGATTGGCATCCGCATGGCGCTGGGGGCGCAGAAAAGTGATGTTCTCAGGATGGTCGTTGGACAGGGATTCAAGCTGACGTTGATTGGAGTGGCTGCGGGTATCGTCGGAGCGCTTGCACTCACGCGCTTCCTGTCCAGCCTCCTCTACGGCGTCAAGCCAACCGACCTGCTGACGTTCGTCGCAGTCTCGCTCCTGCTCACCGGTGTCGCGTTGCTCGCGTGTTATATCCCTGCCCGCCGGGCCACGCAGGTGGACCCCATGGTGGCGCTGCGGCACGAATAAGAGCAGTGACGAGTGATGAGTGCCAGGCAAGTGGGTAGATACAAGCGCAGACCTGCGCTTTTTGCAGGTCCGCGGGGTTTCTCTGGCGGCTAGCGCCAAACCACAAATCTACAAAACACCTCCGCGCCACGTGAGAAAAAGCGAGGAGTCGAGCAGGCGATGAGGTCGCGCCGAGTTGTAGCGCCGGTGTCCCCACCGGCAAAATAGGCGGCGATGAGGACATCGCCGCTACAGCGAATGTCACGGGACATCTTGCGTTTGTATTAGTGCCAACCGGAACGGAGCAGATCACGGTCCGAAGTAGCGGCATGAGCGTGAAGGCTGTTGAACTTGGCCAGAGCCTGCTGTGCGGCCTCCACGTCGCCCAAGCGCCGGTGAATCTGCGCGAGGGCATAATATGGCTCAGCCAGTGTGGGATCGTCGCGAGTGGACTGCTGCAAAACCGCGAGGGCTTCCTGTTTCTTCCCGCTTTGCGAGAGCGCCTGCCCGAGACGATATTCGGCGAGCGCGAAGTGCGGATGGCAACGAACCGCCGCCCGTAACTGGAGCGCTGCATCCTGGGGCCGATGCATGCGCAGGAGCGTCGCGCCGTCAAAATAGGAAGCAAGAGCGTTGCAGCCGGTTTCAAGCTGCTCGGCGCGCGCGAAGTAGTTCGTGGCTTCCTGGTACTTGCCGCTTTGGGATAGCAATACCGCCATCAGCAGCAGCGGCCGCGAACCTTTTTCTCCTGCCTTCAAAATGACGGGCGCCAAGGCGGCCATGGCAGCGGCATTCCGGCCCAGCATATAGTCCGCGACAGCTTGCTGGTATGGAAAGTCCGCCACGCCGGGAAACCGCTTCGCAGCATCTTCGGCCGCCTCTTCGGCCGACGTCAGTTGGTTGGCCAGCAGATAGGATCTGATTAACTGCTGCCGCGCTTCCTCATTCCCCGGCATCTGGCGAGTGATTTCCTGAAATGACTTGCTGGCTTCGCGATAGTTCCGCAAGGCCAGTCGAGCCTGGCCTAGGGCGTAAAGATAAACCGGGCCACGCGCTGCAGGGGGGGCGCTTTCCAGCAGATTTAAGGCCCGGCTGGCTTCGCCGCGAGCCGTCCAGAGCCCGGCTAACGCAGCATAGGGCAACGGTTGGCCGGGATCATGATGAATCGCGGCCTGCCACAATGCTTCGACGGCCAGAGTCTGGTGAGCGGCCGCCAATGCGGTGGCTAACGTTTTAAGCAGCGATTCATTGCCGTAATCAGCGGCGGGCAACGCGGAAACCAAGGTGGCGAGCTTTCCCGATTCCCCGGCGCCGGCGTAGGCTCGCGCCAGATTCACGAGGACATCATCGGACTGCGGCGATTGGCGGTGGAGCGCCTCCAGAACGGGAACTGCCGCCGCAAATTGCCGCGCCTGAACCGAGAGCACCGCGAAATCATAGGCATAATCAGCATCCGCAGGATCGACTTGATGAGCGCGGCGAAGATGGACAAGACCATTCTTGACATCTCCCTGGCGCGCCAGGGTCAGCCCCAGCAGAGCATGGGCGCGGGCGGAGCGCGGGGCGAGACGAACCGCTGCCTGCAGCAGGCGCTTCGCTTCATCGAACCGTCCGCCCTGAAAGGCCGCCTGCCCGCTTGCGGTGAGAGAAGCCGCATCGGTAGGCGGCTCCGTCTGACCCGTGTGGCCGGAGGCCCGGGTCGCGGCCCGCGATGACGCTCGACATAAGACCAAAGTTGCGATGATGAGGACAGCAGGCAGCTTGACGCGGTTAGACATGGATGGGTCACATTACGTAAGGGCAAGCGGCGCAACCGCTGGGCTTGATAAGACCGGAGCGGTGACGCATCGCTCCCGTGGCGCACTGAAAATGGGATCTTGGCGTGTCCGAACCCGCACCAAAAGCGAGTTTAGCGATTAGCCCACAACCTAAAAAATGAACTGCCGATGTTTCGACTGGCGTGTTCAATGTAGGGGCGGGCCTTGTGCCCGCCCGAAAAGGCGACCACGAGGGTCGCCCCTACCATCACCGGCCCTTGGCTGCCCCGAAAGGGACCACCGGGCTAGAGATGGCCGCGTGCCTTCTGCTTGTAGGCCAGATAAGGAACGAATCCGCGGACTCGGGTGCGAAGGCGGTAGATGGAAGTGGTGGCGGTGATGTAGAGAGTGCGGTAATCCTTATCTCCCCAGGCGAGGTTGGCGGGCTGCTCCGGCATTACGATGGTGCCCAGATGGTGGCCCGCGGCATCCCACACCCAGATCCCTTTCGGCCCCACCACGAACATGTTCCCGTGCACATCAAGCCTCATGCCGTCCGGTACGCCTTCGCCCCGCGCGCCTCCTTCATCCCCGAAAATACGCCCGTTGGACAAGGTCCCGTCCGAATGGAAATCGTAAACGCGGATGTTGCGCTGTTCACTGTCATCGATGTAGAGGCGTTGTCCATCCGGTGAGAAGGCAAGACCATTCGGCTGGGTCAGATCCCTCGTCTCCAGGCGGACGTTTCCCCGCGCATCCAGGCGGTACACTCCCTGGAAAGGGATTTCCTGTTTCTGCCCTTTGGGGAGATCGAGCGTGGGATCAGTAAAATAAATCGCCTGGTCCGGTCCCAGGACCACGTCATTGGGACTGTTGAACTGCTTGCCGCCATAGTGGTCAGCGAGTGTAGTGTATTGTCCCGAAGGGCTCACGCGAATGATGGCCCGCAGGACACTGGCGCAGTCGAGGAGCCTGAGTTGCAAGTCGTAAGTGTTGCCGTCCGGGTCGCCCAGCGCCACAACGGTTTCGTGGTGGCCATCCGGATAAACACGATAAATCTTATTTTGCACTTCATCACTGACGTAGAGAAAGTTGTGCGGATCCCAGACCGGCCCTTCCGTGAATCCAAAACCGGTGGCGAGGCGGGTGAGCTTCGCAGAGTGGGGCAACAGTTTCCAAAATTGAGGAGCGAGCGCATGGAGCTCGAACTGACGCTGGGCCGGGGCTGCAAAAACTAAACCCGCCAGGGAAGAAAGGATCAAGCTAAGAGCGCCGACCAGCGCCATGCCTTTGAATTTTGATTTTGAAATCACAAAGCGTCTCCCGAGCGTCGTGGATTTCACAAGAGCATCGTGGCAGGGCCCCGATTTAATCACAATTTATCGAGACTCATTCTGGGTGCTTTCCTGAGCGGCCGCCGCGGTTTCGCCCGTCTTCACCAGGAAGCTGATCAGATCATTGAGGTCGCTCGCACTGAGCTTCGAACCGTAGCCGGAAGGCATCAGGGACTCCGGTCGATGTTGCAACTCTCGAAGATCAGACTTCATGAGCAGATGAAAGCTTCCGTCGGTGGTCTGCAATTGCACCGAAAAGTTATCCTCGTTCCGGACGATGCCGATTAATTGCTGTCCGTCGCGCGTGACCGCAACCACGGTTTCCGCCTGTGGCCGGAGGTTCTTGTTGGGATCGACGATGGCCTCTCGAATCTCCCGGAAGGAGTGGGTGAGAGAGTACTTCGTCAAGTCCGCGCCGAGAAAGCCGCCCTGTCCCTGAATCATGTGACAATTCGAGCATTGTGCGCCGCCAAAGAACAGTTCGCGGCCATGAGTGGGGTTCCCGTGAATCACCACCGCCGATTGCTTCCCCTGGAGAACGCGCAGGTACTCAACAACGGTCTTGATTCTCGCTGGTCCAAGCGCGCTGAAGGAGGGCATTCCCTGCGCAGGAATGCCCTTGCCAACGATGCGTTCAAGTTCCGCTTCAGAAAGGTTCTGCACGATGGGATTGGTGGCGATGTTCGGCGCGTGTTCGCCACCACGGCCGTCCAGCCCATGACACACGCCGCAGTTTGAGACGAAGCCCTGCTTCCCCTGCGTCGCAGAGTCTTTGGCCGGCGCGGTATTCCTGGCGGCGGTTGAAGTCAAAACGGGAACGGCAAGACACAACCAGAGGATCAAGACGCCAGCGCCCGCAAGAAATGGTGAAGTATAACCGGAAATAAACGAAGGAATCCCTCCCGGATCATCCGGTTGTCGGCAAGGGTGCATCACGGGGTCTGATTCCGCTCCAAATCACGCATTCACACCGGTCCGTTCCTCAGAACACAAACTTGAGCGCCATTTGCAGGATTCTGGGATCTCGCGCGCCGGTGATGTAACCAAAACTGCCGGCACCAGCGTTGATGTTCCCATTGGGATTGTTGAACTGGGCATGATTGAAAGCGTTGAAGGCCTCCAACCTGAACTCGAACTTCTTAGATTCGGTGACTTCAAAGTCTTTCAAAAGCGCCAGATCGAAGTTATTGATGCCGGGACCGTGGAAAAAGCGACGGTTGGCGTTGCCGATTTGGCCCAACGGTTCCGGACTGAACAACGACGTATTGAAATAGGCTTGGCCGCTGCGCGGATTGGTGTTGTTCAGGACGTTGCCGGGCGTGTAGTTCGGCAAATCGACGCCAGTATTGGTGCCCAGCAACGAGCGGTCGTCATTCTCGCTTAGCGAGACCCCCAATCCGGTGGCGAAGGTGGTGATGCCGGTGACCTCCCATCCCTTTATGGCCCGGCTTCCTACCCTGGTGTTGGCGAAGGAAAATCTGTCGAAAGGCCGCACGCTGTAGCTCACCACGAAATTATGGGTAAGGTCAAACGCACACAGGGCCTTACTCGCCGCGAAATTCAGCGGGTCAATCCCTTCCGTCAGCGTCGAGGAGTTAGAGAGGCACTTGCTGTAGGTGTACCCGACGAGGAAAGAGGAACTGGCGCTGGTGTGGCGCAGGCTAACCTGCAGCGAATTGTAATTGGAATTCGCCATTTCATCCATGTACGCATTGGTAGCCAACAGATTACCCAAAGGTTGGCGAGTTCCATTGATGATCTTCCCGGAGGCCGTCACAAAAGTATTGCCCTCAAGGTTAGGGCCGCATGGCGTGACTCCGGGGGCAAGCGCGCTCGGCTGGCTCAGCGCCAGGCAGAGCGCCTGATTGCCGGGATTGGACTCGAGGAACGATATCAAGTGGTGCCCCTGGGTCCCAACGTAGCTCATGCTCAACACCGTATTCACCCCAAATTGCCGCTGCAAAGAGACTTCATAGTCCTCGGAATACGGCATCTGGTTTGTGTGAAAAAAGATTGGCGCGCCCGAGATCGGTTCAACCGCAGGCCAGTTGAAAGTCGTATCAGGATGGCTGGGCGAGGAATTGGCGGGTGGAAAGATGAATGGAAAGCGCTGACCTTCACTGTTGCCTGTGGCACGGTCAATGTAAGGCGTCGCAAAGAGCGGAGGCGAAGGGCTCACGTAGAAAAGACCGTAAGGGGAATCACCCACTTCGATGAATTGGGTATAGTCCTCCACGGACGTATAGAAGACTCCGTAACCCATCCGTATGCTGGTCTTACCAGGCCCGCCGAGCAGCTTGCCCAGCAAGCCGCTGCCCACGTTGGGCGAATAGGCCAGGCCTGCGCGGGGAGCAAAGCCACGATAGTAAGTTGGAGCCAGTGTGGGCGGGACCCCCGGATCACCCGGAACCAGCCACCCCTTAGGCGCACCGGGGAAGACCACTGATTGTACGCCCGGAATGATCGTCTCGGTCTTGTTCTGGGTGTCGTACCAAGGCTGGCTGAATTCCCAACGCAACCCATAGTTCAAGGTCAGGTCAGGCCTGGCTCGCCAGCTATCTTGGGCGAACACGCCAAGGTATTTGCTCCGCGAATCCAGGAATTGACGGCTGGACTGGATCAAAGAGGCCGGGGCGCCAATGAGGAAATCGGCAAAATCGAGGCCCGTCTCGCTGCCATTGAATCCAAATACACCATTCTCGGCATAGGTATTACGCTCGTTGATCTGGTCGTAATGGAACTCACCGCCAAATCTCAGGCTGTGGGTGCCAACGATCTTCGTAAAGTTATCCAGCCATTCGAAGGTGTTGTTGTATTGGCCCGTAGTGCCGTCAGGAAGTCCAAAATTATAGTTGTTGAATTGCATCAAGGGCACGCCTTGAAGCGAGGGAAGAACTGGGCCAATTCCACCCGGCGACGTGAAGCTACCCACAAAACCAAGCGAGCTCAAGGTTGGGCCCACGCCGCCTACAGGTTTAGCGAACACATTGGCATTCCGCAGATAGCTGAAGTGGAACTGATTGACGGAGGTCGGACCGAAGGTCTTGGTATCACCCACGTCGAGCAATTGGGCGCGACCTGGGGTGATGGCATTGAAGCCGGGGAACTCCGGCGCATTGTGATACGGGTTGTTCAGGTTATAGTCATCGGTGAAGTAATAGACGGAGAGCATGCCATAGCGGGAATTGCCATCCACGCGCACTCCACCTTTGTCGTCACGTAGTCTTTGGTCGAAAGCGGAAGAGGAAAAGAAGTTGCCGGGAAGATTGGGCTCAGAAATGTATTGCATCAGGTGGCTTGCCGGAGCCGCCCAGGCGCTCTGCGGAATGACGGCGTTGGGAAAAACGCACTGGGCGGAGGTTGTGCATCCCGGTGTGTAATATGACTCGCCCGCAGTCACGGGATAGCCCAATCTCTGCGCAAGATTATTCGCCCAGGAGGTTCCAACCACCGAACCCGTCAACGAACTGGCCTGATCGGAAAGGTTGCCGGTGCGATCCGCCATCGACGGGACCGGAATCAATCCCGTGTCCACACCTTGGATTTGGCGGGTTCCCTGGTAATCGGCAAAGAAGAAAGCCTTGTCATGCTTGATCGGGCCGCCGACGGTACCGCCGAATTGATTCTGAATGAAGGCCCCAACCGTCGGAGAATAGAAATTGCGGGAGTCGAAACTGGTGTTGCGCAGGAATTCGAAGGCATCACCATGAAACTGGTTGGTGCCGGATTTGGTGACCACGTTCACCTGCCCACCACTATAGTTTCCGTATTCGGCATCGAAATTGTTGGTGATGATCCGGAACTCTGCAATCGAATCCAGGTTAGGGACAATCGCCGCGCCGTTGTTACGTCCCTCCTCGACATTCGCTCCATTGACCATGAAGCCGTTGGCCGCTTCCCGCTGGCCGTTCACGGACTGGTTTCCCGAGTCCTGGATGTCCCCGGAGGCCGGACGGTCCCCCGGTGACGCCACATTGTAATAGGGCGACACACCGGGCTGGAGCGCCAGCAGATTGGTGAAGCTCCGCCCATTCAGCGGCACTGAGGTAATCTTGGTGTTGCCGATGACTTCTCCCATCTGGGTGTTTCGGGTCTCAACGTGCAAGGCGGCGCTGGACACCGTGACTTCCTGGGTGGTGGCTCCCACCTGCAGGCTGACATCCGCGCGCAGCGCGGAATTCGCATTGATCACCAACCCCGTCTGACGGTAATGCCTGAATCCAGACTGCTGCACGTCGATGTCATACGAACCAATCGGCAGCGCCGGGAAGTTGTAAAAACCTTTGGCGTCCGTCACCACGGTCTGCCGGATCCCGGTCTGCGTGTTCAGGGCGATCACGTTCACACCGGGAATCACGGCCCCGCTCGGATCGCTGACGACGCCAGAGATGCTGCCTGTGATCCCAGCCCATACCGCCGCCGATCCCAGCAACAAGGCCATGGCCAGCCCCTGCACGATCTTCCGGTTCAAAAACATCTCGCACCTCCTGCGTGGACTTACCCACTCGGAACTGCTTTTCGACCTGTGCCGACCCGTTGACGCTATGTTCAGAACAGTGAAAATGCCGCTGACATCCTGAAAACAATCCATTCGATCATACCAGGATTTAATCTAGTTCTGGAGGAATGTCAACGGCTTTCTTAGGGTTCCTAAGAATTGCGAGACGAGGAGAGTTTTCGCGCACGTTGAAGCGCTTTGCCGGCCCATTTCTACAGTAGCCCCAAAAGCAATGCATGGCGCCCGGATCTGAAAGTCTCCACAATTTCTTTTGCCATGAGACGGCTTTCGTAGTATAAGGCCGGGGTTCCTGCCGACGAGCGAGAAGGCGGGCGCTGACGGCAGGGGAGCTACGCCCGTCCCGATCCAGTGCAACACCGGAGACCATCCGCGGCCTGCCTCTGCCTCATTCACCAGACGAGACAGGAACGGCGCCGGGCTGAGGTTTCCGGGCGGCGATCGCCGAAATCTCAATTTTGGCGCCGTTGACCAAAGCCGCCACTTGAACCGTAGTCCGTGTGGGCTTGGGGTTCGAGAAGAAAGTGGTGTACACCTTGTTCATGGCCGGAAAATCATGGATATCCGCGAGGTAGACATTAACCGCCACCACCTCCTTCATGCTGAACCCGGCTTTGGTAACGACCTGCTTGATGGTCTCGAGCGCTGCCCGTGTCTGGGCGCTGATTCCTTCTTCCAGTTTCCCGTGGCGATTGGTTCCTTGCTGCCCCGCGACATACAACGTGTTTCCCACCACGATCCCGTCGCTGAACGGCAGCGACTGCGACGCTCCCGAGAGGTTCACAGCACGCCGTCCTTGGGCATAACAGCTAACGGATGCGGCGCAGAGAACCACAACCAAGAGGGACGTGCAACCCATCACAGACGTACAGAATCTTCGCTTCGTCATTTTCTTTTTCTCCTTCGATCCGAGATCCCCAAAGGGTTCGAGACAGCGGTCGAGACACTCAAACCGGACCAGGGTCCCACGCCGTTCGCGAGCGAACTCCGCCCACCCGGCCAGTACATTTATAAACCAGGAGGACTGAATGAACAAATTCTTTCGTCTCTCAAAACTCAACTTCAACGGCAAGTTTCTCGTCATCGCGCTCATCGCGGCCATGGGACTGGGGGTTGCCGGATGGCGGGCCTCGGCCCAGGCGCCGGCCTCCACCGCCTCTATGAATTCCGCCGCCTCGCTGCTGGACGGATTCCGGCGCGTGGAAGCGGCCTCCGTCTCCGATGCCGTGGAACAAATCACCGGCCGCAGAATGTATATGACTCACCGGATGCGGCCGATCTTCACCTCTAAATTTGCCGGGCTTGCGCTGACCGTTCTGCTGAAGAAACAGGAAGGCCATCAGGGCTCCCAGGCTCTCTCCGGAATGCTGTCCGCCATTGACCAAGGAGGACCGAATTCAGTCTATGTGATGGTGGTGGAGGACGGAGCTGATATCGCGGGCATGGGAGGCCTGATGGGAACGGCCATGGCGGCGCGGAATTTTTCCGGCGCAGTGATTGACGGTGGGGTCCGCGACGTGGCCTACCTTCGCAAGATCCGCTTCCCCGTCTTCGCGCTGGGGATTGTTCCCTCGACGTCCGTGAATCACTACCGCTTTGCGGGAGCCAATGTTCCCGTGGTTTGTGACGGTGTTACGGTCCGCCCGGGGGATATCGTGGTCGCCGATGAAGATGGAGTCGTGGTGGTGCCGCGGGAACGGGCGGCGGCCGTCCTGACTTTGGCTCAGAAGATGGATTTCAAAGAGCACTCGATGTATCCCTACATCGAGAGATTCAAATCTATCGAGGAAGCGGTGCGCAAATTTGGGCGTATTTGAGACAGCGCGGCCTTCGGGCGTATCCCAAGGAAAACGCTCCGCAGCATTCTCCGTAGGGTGACGCAGATACACCCGTGCTTGCCAAGTCTGCGATCCCGGTGCTCGGAGACGTCAGGAAACGATGATTGAACCGCCACTAACGGTTCGCCGCCCAAGCATTTTCTAAGCTTTATTTAGAATCCCTTGCATGAACCATCCTTTCATTAGATAATTTCGACTTCCAGTGAGTTCTTTTCACAACAAGCCGGATGAATCCGCCGGAGGCTCACTCCCCGTTCAGGACCAACCGGCGGTGACGTTTTTGCTTTTTCCTCACCTTAGGTCTAAAAGGAATCCAGATCATCTTCTGACGGAGGAGAATCATTATGCTTTCCAGACTTTTCACACGCCGAGGATTTGCGGGCCGCGTGACATCGATTTTGCCGGTACTGGGAGTGGCAGGGGTTGGGATGGGCTTTTCCGCCCAAGCTCCGGTTGGTGTTCAGAAAATGGATGAGAACGGACATCTGGCCAGCAGCAAGCATATGATCACCCCCATTATCGTCCACAATGGGTTGATTTATATCTCTGGCCAGGGAGCGAATGACCTTGGCTCGGTCGGTAGTCTTGACATTGAAACTCATACTCGCAAGGTGCTGGACAACGTTAAGAAACTCGTCGAGGCCGGTGGTGGAACCATGGAAAGCATTTTGCAGTTGACGGTTTACCTGGCCACCCTCGCCGATTACGAAGCGATGAATAAGGTATTTCGTACTTACTTTCCGAACGGCGGCCCGGCGCGAACCACGGTGGCCGTGGCCGGTGTTCCCGGCCATTCGCTTCTGGAAATCAACTGCATCGCCGCGGTCGTCAAGTCATAGACGTGCAAGAGGAGGACTAACATGGAATTCAAAATGAGCTCAACTCGTCGCTCATTCCTGGGCCGGGCTGGGGTCCTGGCGGGAGCCTTATTGAGCGGAAACAGGCTTTGGGCAACCACTCGATCCGACAGCGCGGCAATCTTCGCATTCGGAGCATCGGGAAAGCTCACTGGCCTCGGTGCATCGGGCGACGTCTACAAAGAATTGGGAGTCACGTCCGTGATTAACGGCCAGGGCACCATGACCATGCTCGGTGGCTCCTTGATTCCTCCTGAAGTGGAGCAGGTGATGGCCGACGCTGCTCGCCACTACGTCAGCATTCCAGAGTTGGAAGTGGCTGCGGGAAAGCGCATCGCCCAGCTTCTGAAGCTTCCGAACGGGAACACGGGCCTCGTCACCTCCGGCGCGGCGGGGGCGATGACCTGCGGCTACGCCGGCATCCTGACCGCCGACAATCCGGATTTCATTCAACGCGTGCCGGATCTGACCGGCATGAAGTCCGAGGTCATCATCCAGAAGGCGCATCGCTACGCCTTTGACCATCAGATCCGCGCGACCGGCGTGAAGCTCATTGAAATTCAAGCGCGCGAGGAGCTGCCCAAAGCCATCAATCCGCGCACGGCGGCCATGCACTTTACGAATTTTGCGAATGCCGAAGGACAGATCAAGGTGGACGAATGGGTGAAACTTGCCATGCAATACCATCTCCCCTGTTTTAACGACGCTGCGGCCGACACGCCGCCGGTCTCGCATCTCTGGGATTACGTCAACATGGGCTACGACCTGGTGGCCTTCAGCGGCGGCAAAGCGATTCGCGGTCCGCAGTGCGCGGGCCTGCTTGTGGGCCGGGAGGACTTGATCCACTATGCTCTGATCAACAACAGTCCCTACGAAGATACCATCGGGCGCGGGCAAAAAGTGGGGAAGGAAGAGATCGTCGGTATGGTGAAGGCTCTCGAACTCTTTCTCAACGCGGATCACCGAGTCCTGACGGAGGAATGGTGGCGGCGTCTCGACACCGTCAGCCGCCCGGTGACAAAGGTCGCGGGCGTGACTACGGCGTACTACGTGCCGGACATCGCCAACCACGTCCCGACCATGCAGATTAACTGGGACCCGCGAAAAATCAACTTGACTCCGAAGCAGGCGTTCGAGGCGCTGAAGCATTCGAATCCTTCAATCATTCTCGGCCGAAGCCGGCACGGACTCGAGATGAACTCGTTCATGCTGCAGCCCGGCGAGGACAAAATCATCGCTCAGGCGCTGGTCAGCTTGTTCCGCGCCCATCTTGCCTGAACGGTGGCCGCCCCCTGCAAGCCCGTGAACCTTCCGGTGCCACCCGCTGTAGCGGCGGTTGGAGTCTACCCGGGAAGGGACCGCCGGTTTTTCGGCACTTCCCGCTTTGCAGCGGGCAGGCCAAGCGCCGCTACAGAGAAAGCGGTCGCGATAATGGGTAACCTTCTAATGGTGCGTCGGCATTCGCAGCTTCGAGCCCGTCTGCTCAAGCCACTGGTTGAACTCCTCAATCATCTGCGGAGTCCAGCGGCCGTCGATCTCGCCCGGTGTGTACTTGCCTTCGCGCAGCATCTGGTGGCCCCAGTCATCGACCTTGTGGTCCATTTCGGCATCATCCGCTACCTTTTCCGCCATCTGCGGCGGAATGAACGTGACGCCTTCCGGATCACCCACCGCCACGTCACCAGGCATCACCGTGGCCTGACCAATGCGAATGGGCACGTTGATCCCCATCAGCATCACGTTCTGCAGGTCCGTGGGATCAACTCCTCGCGTGTAAACTTCAAAGCCCTTGATCCGTTGAATGCCGGTCACGTCGCGGACGGAGCCATCCACAATCAGACCGTTATGGCTCTTGGCATAAATGGAGGTCGAGAGGTTATCTCCAACAATCGTGCCGTATTTGATCTTCCCGAAAAGATCCACCACCATCACATCGCCCTGCTTGAGCGTATCGATGATCCACGAATTTTCGGCGCCGATCCTGCCTTCGTTCTTGCCATTGGCCCGGATCACGGCGTTCACGTCGGGCCGGTACGGCATGAACACCGCGGTCACAACCCGGCCCACCAAACGCTCCCCGGGATTGATCACTCTCCATCCACCTTCAAACTGATTGCGGAAATGCGCCGATTGCAGTACATCCCAGGCTTCATCGGCGGTCACATCTTTCAAGCGCGCCAGAACCTCATCCGGCACCTTGGGCCGGCCGTCCGGGAACCGGTCGCCGTGCCAGTCTGGCGTAAACGCAATCCGTTGAGCCTTAGAAAACGTTCCAAGCTGGCCAAAACCTTGCATGGCAAACGCCATGGCCAGAGCCATGACGCCTGCAACCCGATAAGCTGTCTTCATCATCTTCATCCTCACTTGTAGTGGCGGCGTCCTCGCCCCCGGCTTTGGTGGTCAATACTCTCGGCGGCAGAGACACCGCCGCTACAGGGCGGAATCGTAATGGTCACAGAGACTCTGGCAACCTCGCCTCCGCCGTGGCACGCCAACACTAGCACAAACGCGATGGAGCGACAACGGCCGACGACACGGATGGCTACCTTACGCCTGGCTCTCGCTGCATCGGACACCTTGCGCCGAACGCGCGTTCCCTCCCAATCACAGGTGAAACGCGATGGGCGTTGAGCGGCGCAGCCGCATGCGCTGGTTCCTGATTTTCTGGATCTTCATCCTCAGCGCGGTTGCGTTCCTTGACCGCGTGAACATTTCCATTGCGGGCAGCTCCATCGCCAGCGAATATCACCTCACCAATGTTCACCTGGGTTATGTCTTCAGTTCCTTCCTCATTGGATACGCCATATTCCAGACTCCGGGTGGCCGGCTCGCGGACCGTCTCGGCCCGCGCCGCGTGCTCGCCCTTGCCGTCATCTGGTGGGGCGTGTTCACGGCGCTCACGGCAAGCGTGCCGCTGGGCCTGGCCGGGGCGCTCGGATTTTTTATCTCAGTCCGGTTTCTGCTGGGAGCCGGCGAGGCCATCATGTACCCCGCCTCCAATCAGTTTGTCGCCAATTGGATCCCCACCGAGGAGCGCGGCATCGCCAACGGCCTGATTTTTGCCGGAGTGGGAGCCGGAGCCGGCGTTACGCCGCCGCTCGTCACCTGGATCATGCTTCACTACGGCTGGCGCTCCTCTTTCTGGATCAGCGCCGCCATCGGCATCGCGGTAGGAGTGGTCTGGTTCATTATGGCCCGTGACACTCCGGCGCAGCACCCGCGGGTCGCTCCGTCCGAACTCGCGAGGATCAATGCCGGTCTCACGCTTCCGGCATCCGCTCCCAACTCGAGGCGCAGCGAAGGATCGCTTCAGGTTCCCTGGGGACGAATTGTCAAAAGTAAGGAAGTGCTGGCGCTGACGCTCAGTTACTTCACCTACGGCTATGCCGCGTGGATCTTCTTTAGTTGGTTTTTCATTTATCTCGCCAAGGTCCGCGGTCTGAACCTCAAGTCCAGCGCCGAGTTTGCGATGCTGCCGTTTTTGGCGATGGCGGCGGGATCGCCCTTGGGCGGCATCATCAGTGACGTCCTCACGCGGCGTTTTCATAAGCGCATGGGACGTTGCGTTTTTTCATTCGCGGTCATGGCGCTCGCTGCCGCGTTCCTTGCCTCCGGCTCCCTCGTCCACAGCGCCCGGCTGGCCAGCGTGGTGCTGGCGGGTGGAGCGGGGGCGCTTTATCTCTGCCAGAGTTGTTACTGGTCAATCAGCGCCGATATTGCCGGACCTTCCTCGGGTTCGGTGTCCGGCTTCATGAACATGGGAGCGCAGATCGGCGGCGCCGTCACTGCCTCCCTTACGCCAGCCATCGCCGGCGAATATGGCTGGACAGCTTCCTTCATCGTAGCCGCCGCGCTCTGCGGGCTCGGCGGAGTCGCCTGGCTGCTGGTGGATCCCGAGCGCAGCCTGTTGTAGTGCTGCGACTTGAGAATCACAAAATAGGTACCAAGCGTTACAAGTAATTCGTGTCGCGGCTCGGCGCCAGGGGCACGGCTTTAGAGACTGTGTGACAAC
>JBOGKI010000015.1:0-19508 GCA_050745605.1 Terriglobia bacterium
GCTTGATATTTTCGATCCCGTGGACCGCATCGGCCGTCTCGCCGACATGCTGGAGATCGAGATCGAGAAGCTGAATGTGGATCGCACCATTCAAGGTCGCGTGAAGCGCCAGATGGAGCGCGCCCAGCGTGAATACTACCTCAACGAAAAAATCAAGGCGATCCAGAAGGAGCTCGGCCGCAACGAAAAGAGCGAGACGGACGATCTGAAAAAGAAGATTGAAAGCGCCGGAATGACGCAGGACGCCAAGGACAAAGCTTTGGCGGAGCTGAAGCGGCTGGAAATGATGCCGCCCATGTCCGCGGAATCGACCGTCTCCCGGAATTATCTGGATTGGCTGCTGGCGGTGCCCTGGAAGAAGAAAACCAAGGAAATTAGGGACATCCTCCGCGCCGAGAAAATCCTCGAATCCGATCACTATGGCCTTGAGAAGGTCAAGGAGCGCATTCTGGAGTTCCTGGCGGTGCGCCAGTTGGTGAAGACGCCGCGCGGGTCCATCCTTTGCTTCGTCGGTCCTCCCGGCGTGGGCAAAACCTCGCTGGGGCGCTCGATTGCCCGCGCCACGGGAAGAAAGTTCGTGAGGCTGTCGCTCGGCGGCGTGCGGGATGAAGCGGAGGTTCGCGGCCACCGGCGGACTTACATCGGAGCTTTACCCGGCCAGATCATTCAGATGATGAAGAAAGCGGGTTCGGTGAATCCGGTTTTCCTGCTGGACGAAGTGGACAAGATGAGCATGGATTTTCGCGGCGATCCTTCCGCGGCCCTGCTGGAGGTCCTGGATCCGGAGCAGAACCACATGTTCATGGATCACTACCTCGACGTGGAGTACGATCTTTCCAAAGTGTTTTTTATCACCACGGCGAACGTCATCCACACCATTCCGCAGCCTCTCCAGGACCGCATGGAAATCCTTCGCCTTTCGGGTTACACCGAGCCGGAGAAGCTGGAGATTGCCAAGCGTTTTCTGGTCCCGAAAGAGCTGAAAGCAACGGGGCTCAAGAAGGAAAACCTGACGTTGACGGAAGAGGCGATTGTACAGGTGATTCGTGGCTACACGCGCGAAGCGGGCGTTCGCAACCTGGAGCGCGAAATCGCCAATATTTGCCGGAAAGTCGCGAGGCGCGTGGTGAAAGAAGGACGCGGCCTCCAGGCGACGATCAAGCCGGAAGATCTGCAGGAATTCCTGGGTGTTGTGAAGTTCCGGGACACGCGGTCTGAAGAGAAGAACGAAGTGGGGCTGGCAACCGGACTGGCCTGGACTGAAGTGGGCGGCCAGATTCTGCAGATCGAAGTCACCACGATGCACGGTAAAGGCCGACTGATCCTCACCGGAAAACTGGGCGACGTCATGCAAGAGTCAGGCCACGCGGCGATGAGTTATGTGCGATCGCGCGCCGCGCGGTTCGGCCTGGATCCTGAATTTTACCGCCGCCTTGACATTCACATCCATCTGCCGGAAGGGGCAATCCCGAAGGACGGTCCTTCTGCCGGGATCACGCTGGCCACGGCCGTGGTCAGCGCCCTCACCAAGATTGCTGTGCACCGCGACGTGGCCATGACCGGTGAGATCACACTGCGCGGCAAGGTGCTGCCCATTGGGGGCGTGAAGGAGAAGTTGCTGGCCGCGCATCGCGCCGGTTGCAGAGCCGTTCTGCTGCCGAGGGATAACGAGAAGGATTTGGTGGATATCCCGGAAAGCGTCCAGCAGGAAATGACTGTCCGTTTCGTAGACAACATGGACGAAGTGCTGGATTTGGCGCTGGAGCGTCAAGTTTCCGGAGCGGACTCACTGGTTCCCGAGGTGGCGCCGCCTGCCCTCGAGCCCCCGTCGCGAGAGGGCGACCGCGAACCTCTTGCCAACTGAGCAGAGCGCATTGGCTTCTTGATGCCGTGGGAACACGTTCAGCCGGAGGGCACGGCAGCCGGGGCTGGAGCAGGTCCGGGGTGCTTCCTGAATCCACCCAAGACCTGGAGAGTGTGGGCCAGCGGGGAAATGCAAAGTCGCCGGTGGCCGCCTGGCCGGTTCGACGGGGATTGAGTTGGACGCTGCAACGGGACGCGGTTGATTCGTCTAATGCAAGACCGAACGGGATCCGCCGGCCCGCAAGAACTGATTGTCGCTTCGCCACGATTTTGAGATTCGACCGCGCTTTGAGCCATTGACTATCCGTATTTGATCATCCCCATGCACTGTGAGCCGTCCCGCGTTCGGTGTGGGCATTGATGCGTTGACTGATTCGAGATGTTGTGGGTTCCCGGCCTTCACCGGATCCCTTGAGAAAATCCTTAATTTGAATTGAGAGTGGGTGCCATGCCTTCGAAGAAACAAGAACCAGCAGAAGAAATCCAGGAAGAAAGAATCCTGGATTTGAAGGAAGGCGAAGTCCTGGACATCGCCAAGCTGAAGGAAATGAACATCGCCACGTTGACCCAAGTGGCCAAGGACCTGGGCGTGGTCGGCGCCAGCTCCATGCGCAAGCAGGAGCTGATCTTCAAGATCCTTCAGGCCCAGACGGAAAAGAGCGGGCTCATCTTTTCCGAGGGCGTGCTCGAGTGCCTGCCAGATGGCTTCGGCTTCCTGCGGGCGCCGGACTACAACTATCTGCCCGGCCCGGATGACATCTACGTCTCACCCTCGCAGATCCGCAAGTTCGACCTGCGCACGGGCGACACCATCTCCGGACAGATTCGTCCTCCCAAGGAGGGCGAGCGGTACTTCGCGCTCATCAAAGTCGAGGCGATCAATTTCGAGCCGCCCGACGAGTCCCGCAACAAGATCTTTTTTGACAATCTGACGCCGCTCTATCCGCAGGAGCGCATCCGCCTGGAGACCGCGAAGGACAACATTTCCGCACGCGTCCTTGATCTGCTGACTCCCATCGGTAAGGGACAGCGCGGCCTGATTGTGGCCCCGCCCCGCACCGGCAAGACGATGCTGCTGCAAACCATCGCCAACTCCATCAGCACCAATCATCCGGAGGTCACGCTGATTGTCCTGCTGATTGATGAGCGCCCGGAGGAAGTGACGGACATGCAGCGCACGGTCAAGGGAGAGGTGATCAGCTCGACCTTTGATGAGCCGGCGGCCCGCCACGTGCAAGTGGCGGAAATGGTGATTGAAAAGGCCAAACGGTTAGTCGAGCACAAGCGGGACGTGGTGATCCTGCTCGATTCGATCACGCGTCTGGCTCGCGCCTACAACACCGTGGTCCCGCCCTCCGGCAAGGTGCTTTCCGGCGGTGTGGATTCCAATGCTCTGCAAAGGCCCAAGCGGTTCTTCGGAGCGGCCCGTAACATTGAAGAGGGCGGCAGCCTTACCATCATTGCCACGGCGTTGATTGATACCGGAAGCCGCATGGACGACGTGATTTTCGAAGAATTCAAAGGTACCGGCAACATGGAAATCAACCTTGACCGGAAGCTGGTGGACAAGCGCATCTTTCCGGCCATGGACATCAACCGCTCTGGGACGCGCAAGGAGGAGATCCTGGTGCCGAAGGACGAGCTGAACCGCATCTGGGTTCTGCGCAAAGTGCTGAATCCACTGTCGCCAGTGGAGAGCATGGAGCTGATTATCGACAAGCTCTCCAAAACGCAGAACAACTCGCAGTTTTTGGCGTCGATGAGCAACGGCAGCCGGTAGCGGACATCAGGGGGCAACTGTCAGCGGCCGGAACCCTTTCGCAGAGGCGCTGCTCGCTCCGTCTAGAGGAACTTCGCTTTGCCGTACTCGTGGCTTGGCGTGAGCCGGTAGCCACGGTTGGCGATTCCCCAAACGTCGTTCCTTCTCGCCTCTCGGCGCGAACCCCAACACCGAATCCGCTTGCGCCGCCTATTCCCCGGTGATCTCGACGCGTGAAATGAGATTGTTCTTCTTAAGCAGTTGCAAAATTCGATGGACCACGTCATGGGCGCTGAGGTGGGTCGAGTCAATGACGCAGGCATCTGGCGCGGGAACGAGAGGAGAGATTTTTCGTTCGCAATCACGCTGGTCACGCTGTTCAATCTCCCGGGCGACCTCTTCGAGTGACAATTCCCGGCCTTTCACCTGTTCATCCGCCATTCTGCGGCGAGCCCGCGCGAGGGGTGAGCCGGTGAGAAAGACCTTCAACGGAGCATCTGGAAACACGACGGTGCCGATGTCCCGCCCCTCCATCACCACTCCCCTCCCACGCGCGAATTTTCTCTGCATGGCAATCAGCGCCTGGCGAACTCCGGGAATGCGGGAGATGACGGACGCGAGGTGGGTCACTTGAGGCGAGCGAATTTCCGCGGTCACGTCCCTCCCATCCAGCAGAACGCGGAACGTCCCGGCTCCTGCAATACCTTCCAGCGCCATTGTAGCCATTAACCCCGCAATGCGCTCTTCTTCGGCCGGGGGAATAGCACTTTCGAGGACTTTCAAAGCTGCAGCCCGGTACGTCGCGCCACTATCGACATAGGGCAATCCCAAGGCGCGGGCCAGTTGCTGCGCAACGGTACTCTTACCCGAGCCGGCCGGACCGTCAATTGCAATCACCAGGGGTTCCAGCCTGATTTCAATCGGCAAGTTCAGCCTCGATCCGTCGGGATCTACGTGGAGTCAGGATCGCGTGATTTCCCTTAAAGAATAGCATGTCAGGTTCGGGACCACGCCACTGCGGAAAGAGAGGGAGGCTGAACGCAAAGCTCCCATGGTCTACTGCGGTTTACAGAATACAGTGACGACAGCCAGGGTCCGGACGTTCGGCGACTGCCGGGTTTTTCCGCGGTTCGGCCGATAAACCCCGGGCGCCGCTCCAGCGAAGCGCTCGCCGTGGCATTTTGGTCCTCTGTCGATGCGGAAAGCGGACCGTTGACTGGCTTGACTATGTTCCGGCACTCAAGATAGTCTCTAGTGAACCGTACAGCGGGATCGCCGCGTTCCGGGTCGTGGGAGCCGGAGGGCTGGGGCTCAAGCCTACGAATCGGGCTGAATCACTCGCCAGGTTCAGGCACCCGGGGGAACGGCGCGAGAGGGCCGGAGGCCGCCGACAGGCGTGTGACGGGAGGGAAGTCAATGGCAAGAGTTCTTGTCGTCGAAGACGACCCCCAAGTGCGGGAAGTCGTCTGCGCGATTGTGGAAATGGATGGCCACCAAGTCGTCTCCGCCCGCGACGGCAAGGACGCGGCCGATCGCATCGAGAGCGAATCGTTCGACGTGATTGTTTCTGACGTGTGGATGCCGCGGATGAACGGCATGGAACTGCTGGGTCGCGTCCATGCGCAACAGTTGCCGTCCCGGTTCATTATCATGACCGGGGACAACACGCCGGAAACGGTGCTGGACGCAGTGCGGAAGCAGGCTTACGGCTATCTTCGCAAGCCTTTTGAACCGAAACAACTGCTGGTGCTCCTGCGATCAGCTTTGGAGGCTCCGCAGGCCCTGGCCCCGATTGAGGTGATTTCGTCGCGGCCGGAGTGGGTGGAACTGGTCCTCCCCTGTTCTCTGGAGGTGGCGGACCGGATCGGCTCGTTCATAGACGAACTGAAAACGGATCTTTCCGGGGAAGTCCGTGAAGCGGTGGGAAAGGTCTTCCGGGAATTATTGCTGAACGCCATCGAGTGGGGCGGACACTTTGATCCGGAGCGGAAGGTGCGAGTGG
Organism: Terriglobia bacterium; assembly: GCA_050745605.1. Lineage (GTDB taxonomy): Bacteria > Acidobacteriota > Terriglobia > UBA7540 > UBA7540 > CALCEB01. The sequence goes on from JBOGKI010000015.1 coordinate 5,625, forward strand.
CCTGCCTTCGCACGCCCCGAATGCTGCTTTACCGGATTGCCGATCCGGGTGGCGGGTTCAAGTTTGAAGACCTGGACCATGCCGCCGTGAACAACCCGCCGGACCAGCCGGCCGAACATCTGCGCGTACGCGCCGAAAAGGGAATCAGGCCGGGAGGTTTTGGTATTTTCCTGGCGCGCCAGTTGGTCGATGACCTGCTTTACAACGAAGCTCAAAATGAGGTTGTGTTCATCAAATATTTGGACAACAAGCCTTATTGACGGCCGGCAAGAACACAACATCCCGCCACCCGGACCGCTCCAATTGCCTACTTCAGGACCTCGGTGACGGCTTTCTCGAGCGTTTGAAGACCCTTCTGAACGTCGCTTCCCAGGTGAACTCGCAAGGCGCGGCGATCCCTTTCGGTAAGAACCTCAAAATCCCCTCGCGCCTGAGCCGCTTTGACCACGCCAAAGCTGAACCGATGCCCCGGAACAGGAAGATCATTCGCGTCATCACAAGTGATCTGCAGGAAAACACCGGTGTTGGGTCCGCCCTTGTAAGCCTGTCCCGTTGAGTGCAGGAAGCGCGGGCCAAAGCCCAGGCAGGTGGCCACGCGCTTGGCGTTTCGCACCGCATGACGAATCCCCTGCAATGCGTTTTCGTGCGCTTCGTTCATTTCGATATACGCCAGCAGTGCGAAATAATCTCTGGCATGGAGGCGCGAGAGATGGGAACGCAAGTATTCGACAAGCGATTCTGAACGGGCATTGCCGGAGACGGCGGTCGCGTTCTTGGAGCCGGCAAAAAGCTTGATGCCTTGATCTTCGAGAATCGGCGTTTCGGGAGGCAGAGAGCCGGACTTCTCAAACTCCGAAGTCAGCTTGCGCGTCGCCACCTTACTGGCTTCGACGTCCGGCTGGTTGAAAGGATTGATGCCGATGACCGAGCCGGCCACCGCGGTCGCAATCTCCCAGCGGAGAAACTCGCGGCCGAGATCATAAGGATCTTCCAAAGAGATCCGGACCACGGGTTGCCCGGCTTTTTCCAGAGCTTCCATCGCCGCGTCTTGTTTGGCATCCGCATTTTTCTCGAGGCGCAAATAGGCGAAGACCCGGTCATTGCCGTAGACCTCCGGCGGACCGAGTTCCTCGCGGTCCACGGGGATCAGCCCTTTACCCTGCTTGCCTGTCGATTCGGCCAGGAGTTGTTCCAGCCACGCTCCAAAATCGTAAATCGCGGGCGAGGTGACGAGGGTCACTTTATCCCGGCCCCGCACGGCAAGCTGGCCGAGGATGGAGCCGAGAATAACTCCCGGATTTTTGTCCACCGGTACGCAGGAGCTGCAGGATGTGGCCATGATTTCCGCGTTGTCCAGCAGCCGCGCCACGTCCACTCCCATCACCGCGGCGGGCGCCATGCCGAAATCGGAAAGCGCCGAATACCGCCCACCGATCGAGGGCAGCCCGAAAAAGACGTGGCGGAATCCATCGTTCTCCGCCACCTGCTGCATCTTCGATCCCGGGTCAGTAATGGCCATGAACCGGCTTCCCGCTTCTTTGGCTCCGATGGTTTGCTGGAGCCGGGAAAAGAAATAATCCTTGAAGATATTGGGCTCGAGCGTACTGCCGGATTTGCTCGAAACGATGAAGAGAGTCTTGGAAAGGTCAACCTTCTTCTCCGTGGCCCGCACCTGGGCGGGATCGGTTGAATCGAGCACGTGCAATTGGGGGAAGCCGGTGAGGGGTCCGTAGGTCTTCGCCATCACTTCGGGACATAGACTGGATCCACCCATGCCGAGAAGCAAAGCATGAGTGAATCCCTCGCGACGGACTTCTGCGGCAATTTCCTCCACGTGATGCTTGTGGGCGAGCTGGTCCTCCGTGATGCCGAGCCATCCCAGCCAATTGCCCTCATCGGTGCCAGTCCAGAGCGAAGCGTCACGGCCCCACAGCCGCCGCACTTTTCCTTTGATGTGCCAGTCCTCGATGCCGGCCTTCACCGCCACCGCCAGTGGCTGCGGCAGGGTGTAGGTTAGCCGGTCGGGCCGCCCGCGAACGCCCACTTTGCACTGCCGGTCCAGGGCGTTCAGGAGCTGGTCGAAGGCATCGGCGAAAAGACGAACACCGTCCTTCAGAAGTTGATCCGTCACCTCTTTCATGGAAATGCCGGCTTCTTCAAGCGACTGCATGGTGTCGTGGGCGTCCTCAAGGTCCTGATCCAAACTCAGGCGGGGACGGCCATGATCGCGGAAGGCTTCGAGCGTCTGCATGGGAATGGTGTTCACGGTCTCCGGACCAATCAGTTCCTCGACGTACATCACGTCGCGATATTGCGGATTTTTTGTGCTGGTGCTCGCCCAGAGCAACCGCTGCGGTTGCGCCCCCTTCGCGGCCAGAACCTGCCAGCGTGAGCCGCGAATGCGCTGTTTGTAGCTCTGATAGGCAAGCTTGGCGTTGGCAATGGCCACGCGGCCGGGAATACCTTGGAGCCGCGCGCGCCCAGCGGAATCGGTCACGGTCTTGAGCCGGGCTTCCACCGTTTTGTCCACCAGCGAGTCAATCCGGCTCACGAAGAAGCTGGCCACGCTGGCTACCTGATGGAGGTTTCCGCCCTTCTGCGAGAACTCTTCAAGGCCGGCGATAAAGGCTTCAGCCACGGCTTCGTAACGGTCCACCGCGAAGAGCAGTGTCACATTGATGTTGACGCCTTCGCTGATTAGCTGGCGGATAGCGGGGACTCCTTCGTTGGTTCCAGGAACCTTGATCATCACGTTCGGGCGGTTGACAGCTTTCCAAAGTCGCCGGGCTTCCTCGATGGTTTTTAGGGTTTCGTGAGCGAGGAAAGGAGAGACTTCCAAGCTGACATAGCCGTCAAGGCCCTGCGTCGATTCGTACACGGGCTTGAACACATCGGTCGCGGCCTGAATATCGGGAATCGCCAGCGCCTCGTAAAGCCTCATCGGGTCCTTTTCGCCCTTTTGGTAAAGAGCGTCGAGACTCTCCGAATAGTCGTTGCTTCCGGTGATGGCTTTTTCGAAAATCGACGGGTTTGAAGTGACCCCTCGCAACCCGTCCTGCTCCACCAGATTTTTCAGCTCGCCGCTCGTAATCAGGCTGCGGCGGATATAATCAAGCCACACAGCCTGTCCCATCTGTTCCAGAACTTTTAAGCTGTTCATAGCTCCACTCCTTCAAAATTTTTGTGACGCCCGCTGGGGCGGGACTCAGGCGTTCGGGACCGCCTAGTGTCGTGTCCAGTAGTTGGGTGGACAAGCTAGCGCCGCCGTCCCGCCGGCATGTGCCGGCAAAGCCTGCCCTGAGCGAAGGGATGCCGGCGCTACGGGCCCGCCGATGGTCCACTTATTCCTTGGACACTGCACTAGTCGCAAGCCTTTGCTTCAATCGCCAGGACCTTGGCGAGCCGCCGCCGGTGGCGTTCCTCGTTCGTGAAATTCGCCGCCAGATAAGTCTTCACCAGATCGTGAGCCAGCTCTACGCCGATGACCCGGGAACCGAGTACCAGGACGTTCATATTATCGTGCTCGACGCCCTGATGAGCGGAATAACCGTCGTGGCAAATGCCGGCGCGAATGCCAGGGATTTTGTTGGCCGCGACGGAAGCCCCGACGCCGCTGCCGCAGATCAAAATGCCGCGCTCCGCGCGCCCGTCTTTGACGGCGTTCGCCACCGCCTCCGCGAAATCCGGATAATCGACGGGGGCGGTGCTGTTCGTACCCACATCCAGCACATCAAAGCCCAGACCGGGAAGAAAGGCGACTATGCTTTGCTTCAGCTCAAAGCCGGCGTGGTCCGAACCAATTACGATGCGCACAACACCTCCTACTGGTTGGATGCGGCGTTGAATCATCGGGCCTCATCCTGGAGAATGGGCTGAACCGGTTCTGGCTCCTGGCGTGGTAGCGGCGCTCGGCGCCTGACCCGCAGCAAAGCGGAGAGCGCCGTCCAGACCGGTGGTCCCCGCCAGGGTAAACTCGACTGCCGCGACAGCCTATGCCACCGCGTGAAAGTAATTATGAACCCAGCCGGTCGAGAGCCATCCGCTTTGTTGGATTCGAAAATTGCACCCAAAGTTCCAGGACTTGCCAGCCGGGTTAAGTGCTGCTCTTCGCAACTGCGGTCCCGTATCAGACAGCTCCACTCGCAAATGCCCCTAACCCCCAGCCCTCTCCCTGTGGGAGAGGGTGGCGCGAAGCGCCGGGTGAGGGCTCGCCGCCAAATGCGCTGGCGAACCTGCGAATATCAGGCTAAGCTCCGCCGGTGGCCATCTCCGCGTTCACCGCGGCACCGATGATGCCGATTTCGTCGCTGGTGGTGATGACCTCGACCTGGCTCCCTTGCAGCGGACTCATCTTCACCATTTCGTGAAGATAGATATTCAGCATGCCGATTTCCACGAAGGTGGCGTTGGGACCGGTAATAAAGAACTTTCCGGGGCCGTCCAGGTGAATGGAAGTGGCGGTGGCCGCAGCGAAAGCGCGATGCCAGAGCTTCACGAAGGCGGCGCAGCGCGCATCCCCAGCCTTGGCTGCGGCAAAGACTTCCTCCGGCTCCATGTCCAGGAAGCGCAGCCGCATGGCGCGATATCCCATAATGCCTTCCAGATGTCCCACCCCGCCGCAGCCGCAGAAATGCTCCTTGGGATCGAGCGTCACCACCACGTGCCCGCCTTCCCACACTCCTTCCGTCCAAGGAAAACGCCCGAAGCCAACGCCGTGGCCCAGCGTCCAGGCGCGAATCAACTGTTTAAGCTGGCCCTGGGTGGCGGCAATGCCGGCAGCGATGGCGTCGGCGTCATTGAACACGCGGACGGGGACAGGCTGGCCGCCGCGCTGAAGCGCCGGTCCCAGTGCCTCCTGGAGGTTGAGACCTTTGATCTGCGGGAGATTGGGCGACTCCTGGATGATGCCCTCCCGAACGATGCCCGGGATGCCGACGCCAATCGCCTGAATGTCCTCGCCGCCCGCGGCCTTGCGAATTTGTTCGCGCAGGCACGCGACGAAGCTTTCTGCCGGCAGCCCGAGCAAAGCATCGCTCAGCGGGCGGCCCTCCGGAAATACCTGGACGGAACCCACGACGCGATGATCCTCGACCACGCCGGTGGCGATGTGTTCAGCGGCCAGCAGTCCGATCGTTCGTGGCATGGTTGACCTCGCAGTAGCGACGCGGCCTGGCGCGCCCACTAGCGATTATTGAGTTTGTTGAGGCCGTTAAATGCGGCCGCCTTGTAACACTCGGCCAGCGTCGGATAATTGAAGACCGCATCCACAAAATACTCGACAGTCCCCTTCAAGGTGAAGACCGCCTGGCCGATGTGCAGCAACTCTGCCGCCCCGTCTCCGATGATATGGATCCCCAGTAGCTCCTTGGTCTCCCGGTGAAAAATCAGCTTCAGGCGGCCGGTGGTATCCCCGCGAATTTGCCCGCGCGCGATTTCGCGATAATAGGCTACACCCACTTCATAGGGAACGTCTTCGTCCGTCAATTTTTCCTCAGTCTTTCCGACAAAGGAAATTTCCGGAATCGTATAAATGCCGTAAGGATAATTCTCCGGATTGGAATGAACGGGAAGACCGATAGCGTGAGCTGCCGCGAGCCGGCCCTGTTCCATGGAGACCGAAGCCAGGCTGGGAAAGCCGATGACGTCACCCACGGCGTAGATTTCAGGCTGCGAGGTTCGGAAGTCCGAATCCACCGTGATGCGGCCCCGCGCGTCGGGGGTGATGCCGGCGGCCGCCAGGTTCAGCTCATCCACGTTGCCCTGGCGGCCCACCGCATAGAGCAGCGCGTCCCCCGTGATCTTCTTGTTGCTTTCCAGGTTGGCGACCACCTTGCCATCCGGCGTTTCCTCGACGCCATGCACTTCTTCGCTGAGACGCATGGTGACGCGGTGGTCGCGCAGGTGATAAGAGAGAGCTTCCACGATCTCGGCGTCGGCGAACTCCAGGAGCCGGGGCCGCTTTTCCACCAAGATCACCCGCACCCCCAGGATCGCGAACATGCAGGTATACTCCACGCCAATCACGCCGCCACCCACCACAATTAAAGTCTTCGGGATCTCCGGCATTTGCAGAATCTGGTCGCTGTTGATGATGTTGCGGTTGTTGAGCGGTACGCGAGGCGAGGTGGCGGGCTTGGTGCCGGTGGCGATGATGACGATCCCGGCCTCGTAGTCCGCCTGGGTTTGCATGCCCTCCACGTGAAGCCGGGTGGGGTTCACAAAACTGGCGGTTCCAAAAACCACGTCGATGCCATTCCGGGAGAGCTGGGCCTGCGTGACGTCAACCTCGGTTTTGATGACGTGCTGAACGCGGAAGGCCAAGTCGGAGACCGTGATTTTTTCCTTCACCCGGTAGTTCATTCCGTAAATATTCTGGTAGTTGTAGCCGGAGAGATGCAGAACCGCTTCCCGCATGGTCTTGCTGGGGATGGTGCCGGAGTTGATGCAGGCGCCGCCCACCACCGTCTGCTTTTCGATCAGGACCACCCGCCTGCCACTCTTGGCGGCCTGGATCGCCGCTCGCTGGCCCGCCGGTCCCGAACCGATCACGATGATGTCGTACTGTTGCATGCGTCCACTCTCACCTGTAAGCGAAGCGATTTCCTGATGTTAGTGTAGTTTCCGCTAATTGGATGGACAATGTAGCGCCGCCGTCCCGGCGGCATCTGTCCGCAAGATGCCGGCGCTACGGGAGGGTCAATTATCCATTTCCTTCTTGGACGCTACGCCAGTCCCCGGCATCGGCATTAAATAAAAACATGTTCAATTTGTTTTCATACACATACAAGCTTCGTTCCCTCTATTTGACTGTCAGTCAATGCCTGCACGGCTTCGGAACGCCATGGCGCCGTTTTCGCCGGGGGTGTCCGGTACCCGCCCAAAACGTGCCAGCATGACCGCTAAGGAAACCCACAGAAAAGCGCCGGTCTGAGCCACTCCTAACCTTGCTTGACCATGGGCGTTGATATAGCATCAATGGATCCCGTGGGGCCGTGCGAGGGGGGGCAAAGTGCGGCCGGGTGAAACGGGCTAGGCCAGTCACTTAAGAGGTAATTATACATTCGGCGAACCACCGGGATCAAGGAAGTTTTGCGGGCGACCGTGCCCGTGTCCTCTAACTCCGCTGTTCGTTCCGCCTTCCGCAACGAATGCCACGACCCACCATGCCGCCCCTTCGCCCGGCTCAGGGCAGGCTCTGAAGGGCGCCGTTACGATCCGTCCTACCCAAGCCGGTGCGAGGCTCCACCCGGATTGCGCGGCTCGGATAGCCCGGCTTTAGCCGGGCAGAGGACGACAAGGGTCGCTCCTACTGCGCTCTTGCAAGAAAAAACCGTGCCGTGGCTGGCTGCGCCGGTTCTGTCTTAATGGCGTCGAAAAGCGTCAGTCCGTTTCCAGAACCATTCGGGTCAGCATTTCAAAGTGATAACCCATGATGGCGAGGGTCATGGCAGTATCGAATGCGTTGCGGTAGCGGGTGGCGGCCTCAAGGAGGAATTTCCAATAGGAGGAGCGGGACTCGCCCAGGATTCCCTGCTTCAGAATGGAGCGACCGACGGCCAAGTAGTCCGAAAATGAGCGCGACCGGTGATGGGTGGGCTTGTAACGTTCAAGGAAGCGAAGCACGCGTTCGTAATAGGCGTCGGGAGTATAAATCCGCCGCAGAATGTCGCGATAGCCATCCACCAGGCGCTGGGCGTTCATCTTGGGGATGAAGTTCAGGCTCAGGTCCATATTGTTGCCTTTGCCCTGGTCGAGGAGCCGGCCCTCTTTCAGGAGACGCCTGAAAAGCTGGGTGCCCGGCAGCGCCAGCAACAGGCCAACCATGGCCATGGGGATGGCGCTCTCCTGGATAAACTCCACCTGACGGTCGAAAATATCATCCGGATCGTTATCAAACCCCACGATGAAGCCCGCCATCACTTCCAGGCCGTAGCTCTGGACGCGGTGCACGCTTTCGATCAAATTCTTGCGCGTGTTCTGCATCTTTTGGGCTTCTTTCAGACTCGCTTCAACCGGGGTCTCGATTCCCATAAAGATGCGCGTGAAGCGGGCGTCGCGCAGCATCCCCAGAAGCTCGGGATCATCGGCAACGTTGACCGAAGCTTCCGTGAAGAAGGTAAAGGGCTTGCGGTGGCGGCCGTTCCACTCCGCGATGTGGGGCAGGAGCTCTTTCACCTTGCGTTTGTTGCCGATGAAATTATCATCCACCATGAAGACGGAGCCGCGCCACTTCAGGTCATAAAGCAGGTCGAGCTCGGCGAGCACCTGGGCGGGCGTCTTGGTTCGGGGCTTGCGGCCGTAAATCTCAATGATGTCGCAGAATTCGCAATTAAATGGGCAACCCCGTGAAAACTGAATCTGCATGCAACTGTAATACTTGAGTTGGATCAAACTCATGTCCGGGCACGGAGCGAGCTCGACGTTGGGAAGCGCAGCGGCCTTGTAAATGGGTTTGGCGTGGCCTTGCGTGAATTCCACGGCGAAATCCGCCATCAACTCTTCCGCTTCGCCCACCACCACGTGGTCCGCGTGCTGCGGCAGCTCTTCAACGCTGCTTGATACCGGTCCACCCACAACCGTCTTCAAGCCCCGGGCCCGGCAGCGCTTCAGGATCTTGAGGATTTCTTCCTTGTGCACCAACATGCCGCCAATCATGGCAATGTCCGCCCATTTCAGGTCAGCATCGGTGAGAGGGCGGATATTGGTGTCCACCAGGCGCTTATTCCAATGTTTGGGCAACATCGGAGCAATCGTCAGCAGACCGAGGGGCGGATACGCCGAGCGTTTCCCTTCAAAAGGGATGGCGTGCTTGAAGCTCCAGTAGGTATCCGGCCATTCCGGGTAGATCATTAATGCATTCATGGGGAGAGTTCCTCGGTGTCAGAAGACCAGAAAACAAACTCTATCTTACGCTGCTTGGCCGCTCAATACAACAAAATACGCGGTAGTGGGTCAGTTTGGGTGTAGAGGCGGCTTTATGCCGCCAATTGGCGAGGTAAACTCGCCGCTACGAGAGCCAAACTAACCCACTACAAAATTGGGAGGAACCAGGATTTCCATTGTTCGACTTCCAGGTTCTTGAAAAAGCCTATCAACTCCAGACTCGGGCAGTCTGTTCAAAAGAGAACACACTCGTAACTCTGTTTTTGGTACGTTTCAGCTCGTACTTGCGACCGGTAGCCCCAGTCGGCGGCTGCGATTGCCTGGACGGGCCCGGTCTCGAATTAGCCTTCAGGAATAATCCGGGCTGATGCAAGAACATTGGCATGAAATGTAAAAAATCGAGCGCTGCAAAAGCCACTGAGCATCGTCATGCTAAACCTGAAGATGGTCGAGGTAATCGTAGCTGATCTTGATGCACTGGAACACCGGGTTGGAGCACACATCCTGCTCCACGAAGTAATATTTCATTCCCGCCAGGCGAGATGGCAGCCACGGTCAGCATTTTTCTGACCGTGGGATTTTCAACGTCGAACAGGCCCACGCCGGAAAAACGCGCGCCTGACCGCAAAGCAGGGTGAGCGTGGCTACCCAACGTCTGCCAGAATCTCCCGCGCGGTACGTTGGCCGCTGGCGATGGCGCCATGCACGGTTGCGCTGTACCCGTCGGTGTTCGCCGCCTCTCCGCAGAAATACAACGTGTCCTCGATCGGTGTGGCAAGAATACAGCGCGCTTCCTCGCCGCCCACGCGCGCGTAGCTGTAGGCGCCTCGCGCCAATGGATCGTTTCGCCAATTGTGGACGTACCACCGCTCCACCTGGCGGCCAATGGACTCCGGACTTGCGCCCAGAATGCGGGCCAATGAGTTGATGGCATGGTCTGCCGCTTCCGAATCGCTCAACAGAGCGAGTTTCTCAGCTTTGGGACCGCCTGACCATCCGGTTAATGCGCGACCGCGCGCGGGAGGTTGACCCTCGATGGAAGTCCACCACGTGGGAAACTCTGGGTCGTTCGAGTGGATGAACCCGGCGTGAGATAATTGCTCGTGCTCCTGCCAGAACCGGGCGCGGAGCACGAGCGTGACCCGCATTGCCTCACCCATTTCCAGCCGCTCCAGCGCGCCACGCAACGCTGGCAAATCCGGCATAAAGCGGATCGCGCCCGGCGCGCCGGGTGGCGCTTTCAGCACCCCGAGCGGCACGGTGACAATGGCGCGGTCCGCCCTGAACTCGGTTTGCGAACGGCCGGCCAGCGCGATCCCCTTCACTTCCACGCGGCCGTGCCGCCATTTGACGCTCGTGACAATCGCCTGCACGTCGAGAACGACCGAACGAGCAGCGCAATCTTGCCAAAGCCATTGGGCGACGCGGTCGTAGCCGTCTGGGAAGCGAAAGGCTCGATCGCCGTCAATCTCATCCGAGGCCCGCATTTCGTGGGCGAGCGCATGGATGCTGATCAACTCGGCTCGGGCCGCGTTGAAACCCTCGACGTAACCCGTTGCCCAGCGCGCCACCTCCGGCTTCGCCTTCACCTGACGCAGAAATTCGGAAAAGGTTTGGTCGGGAAGCCTCGGGTCCGACATGCGTTCGAAGATTTTCTCGATCTCCGGATACAGTTCGTCGCGCTGTGCGAGTTTTCCCTTTTCATAGAAAAGGTGCTGCCCGCAGACTTCCGCCGTGGCGAGGTCCGCTTCCCGGGAAAGGGTGAAGAGTTCATCGGGCCTGCCATGAATGAATTCGGCGCCGAGCTCAACCGGGATGGACAAAACAGGGTCCTGCAGGGTGTGAATTCGCCCTCCGATCCGGTTTCGGGCTTCGAGGATGCGTACCTTCACGCCTTGGGCGGCCAGTGTTCGTGCTGCCGCCAGACCTGCAACACCAGCGCCAATCACCAGAACTTCCATCATCACTCATCACTCCTACTGGGGATTACCAAATATCGCGACATCAAATGCTGTAGCGGCGGTCGGAGTTTACCCTGGCAAGGACCGCCGGTTTTCCGGCGCTCCTAGAGCGCCGCTACAGCGTCGGGTCGAGAGGCTTATTCGGCGACGGTTCCGGTCCATGGCGTTGTTCTGCTCAGGGTAAGTTCGGCCCGACCGGATGGTGGCGCCGCATTTTAAGCGACGGCGTCGCGTCCAAATACTGGATCCTTTTTACAACAGAACGGCTTAGAGAGCCAGAGGCGAAGCGTCCGGCACGGCTCACAATCTCCTCGGGCAGGGGTGCGATGTCACCATGCGTCTGACGGAATGATTTTCGTCAGCGTACCCGCTGAGACGCAAAATTGCGAACGTGCACCTATTGGCGCTCAGATGGGCTTGCGTCAAGTAGGGCGTCACCACGCAGCAGCCCGATGACTCCACGGGCTGGCTGACCGCTGAAGTCATGGTCGCGGCAGCGGGAGTTACAAGATTTCGGATTTGCTGACCTCAAACATAAAATTCATCTTTACTTAACACAAGAGCGAGGTCTTCCGGGTATTATTTCACCCGCACGCAGAATATGGTTTTGTTCGCAAACGTTCTGAACTCAGACAGGTTCGGACTGAAGACACAAAACGGCTGGCAGAATAGTCAAAGCGGGCGGGTCGCCAGTGTGCTACCGCATTCGTCATCCCGCAATTGAAACGCACATCTTGGGGCCGGAACGGCAAGCTCATGGCGCGCTGCCTTATTGCCCTGGCGCTTGAATCGCAGGCGAACCGGCCGGAGGATGATTCCCTGATAGCGGTGTCAAGCCTCAGGAACTCGAACGGCGACCGTACAGACGCGGCTCTCTCTGCTTTTGGATCCGCCGCGTGGGAGGAACGGAGGGAATTCTTGGAATGGTGGCAATCCCTTCGCAGCGGTCTGCCGTCAGGTTCTGTCCGCTTGTACCAATCAGGTCACGTTCCACGCAAGCCGAAGTCTTGGGCATTTGCGCGGGCGGCCCATTCTGGTCTGCCGTCGTTGTTGAGGTCGGCAAGACCAGATTACGATTTCAAGCGCTAAATCGAAATTTTGAGTTGACTTACGTATTGATTGTGATATTGTCGCGCCAAGAATAACTGTAAAGCTTAAATGACGCTTAGGACGAACGGCTGGGCGGTCGCCGGATGACCGAAACGTTTCGCTAATTTCCACCAACTCTCACGAGAGGAGCGCAACATGACCAACCCATTGAGAAAAGTCGTTCTTATCGCATCGCTGAGTTTGCTGATCCCGGGGATTCTATTTTCGCAATCTGACCTGGGCTCAATTTCGGGCTACATCAAAGACCCGTCGGGCGCGACGGTTCCAAACGCCAAGGTCGCCGTCAAAAATCAAAGCGGCCTTCAACGCCAGGCCACAACCGACTCCAGCGGTTTTTACTCCATTCCGAACCTCCCGCCCGGCTTTTACACCATGACCGCCGAGGCAGCGGGTTTTCAGAAATACGTCTCGAACCAGAACAAGCTCGACCCGAGCGCCCGGCTGCCGCTCGATGCGACTCTCACCGTGGGCACGCAGTCGCAAATCGTCCAAGTGACGGCAGCGGTACAGACCCTGCAAAGCCAATCCGCCGCCGTGCAAAAGCTGGTCACGCGACAGCAGATTGATTCGCTGGAGCTAAACGGGCGCGACCCCGTGCTCCTGGCGCAGCTCGCGCCCGGCGCTCAAGGCGGAAACCTGGCCGGCTTGACGTTCAATTTCGCTCAGGGTCCGTCGCACTTCAACGGCTCCCGCAACTGGGAGAACTTGATCACCAATGACGGCGCGCCCGCCACCCGCACTCGCGCCAACGGCACCAGCCTGGGATCCGCCGACGAGGACTCCGTCGAGGAAGTTCAGGTTCTCGGCGCGGATTACCCTGCGGAATACGGGCGGTCTTCCGGCGGCCAGATCCGCATTGTCACCAAGAGCGGCGGGCCGCAGTTCCACGGCGCCGCCTACGAATACGTCCGGAATACTGACTTGAATGCGAACACCTGGCAGCGGAATTCGAACACCACCACCACCGGCCTTGCCGCCACCAACTTCGTTGCGCCCGAGCACTACAACGACTTTGGGTACGACATCGGCGGGCCTTTTTACATCCCCGGCCACTTCAACACGGACAAGAGCAAAGTCTTTTGGTACTGGGGAGATGAATTTACGCGAAATTACTTCACGGATCAAAGCAGCATGACCGTCCCGACCATGAAGATGCGCAACGGCGACTTCAGCGAGCTGCTCGACCCGAACAACATTTTCTACCACAAGTCCGTCCAACTCGTGAACCCGAAGACCGGCCAGCCTTTTCCGAATAACCAGCTTGGTTCTGCCGCCAGCGTCAACGGCCTGGGAATCCTGAACGCCTATCCTTTCCCCAACCTCACCACGCCCATCAACGGCAACCAGAACTGGTTTGTCTCGGCCGCGCACCCGCAGCGCCAGCAGAAGAAGACCGTTTCCGTGGATGTTAACCTTTCGCCGAATCAGCGCCTTCGCTACCGGGGTGAGTACTACACCTTTTTCGAGTACCAGCCGCTCGACGGCGGCAGCGGTGAAACGCCCAAATACTTCAACCGGCCCAACTTTACCAACTCCCTCGACGACACCTGGGTGATCAGCCCGACCAAGGTGAATGAGGTGCTTTTGAGCCTCAGCCATGACCGTGTCCTGATTCCCGTGAATGCGGCGGGATTTGTTGACCGCACGACGCGCGGCATCAACTTCCCGTACATCTATCCGGCCTCGGAAAAGGAGATTCCGACCCGCATTCCCAGCGTGAATATGTCGGAGTTCTCCGGACTAAGCGGCGGGCCGTATCCTTCGCACTCCGCCGGCCCCATCTTGGACGCCTCGGACAACTTCTCCTGGGTGAAGGGCAATCACACGATGAAGTTCGGCTTTCTGTACGAATGGGACGGCGAGAACAATAATGACGAAATCAACGTCTCGGCCTGCAACACTTGCACCAACACCCAGAACGGTCAATTTC
>JBOGKI010000016.1:0-19105 GCA_050745605.1 Terriglobia bacterium
GAATAGGCAGGAAGGGCGGTGTTTGAATCGGGGCCCGCCGGGGCGGGTCTTGTGCCCGATCGCGGGGCGGCCACAAGGGGCGCCTCTACCTCCAGAAACATAAGGTACTCCATTGAGCGTTCGCGTTTGCGTTCTGGGCAGCGGCAGCAAGGGCAATAGTACGTGGGTGGCCACGGAAACCACGCGGCTGCTGGTGGACACGGGCTTCAGCAAGCGTGAAACCCTAGGCCGCCTGGCAGCCGTCGGCGAGTGCGTGGAGACCTGCAACGCCTTATTGATTTCCCACGAGCACAGCGATCACGTCAACGGCCTGCGCAAGCTGACGCTCGATCTGAAGGCGCCGGTTTACATCAATCGCGCCACGCGGGATGCGATCGAATGGGGCGCGGAGGTCAAGGCCGTCGAGTGGATCACGGCCGGCGTGAAGTTTACGGTGGGTGATATTGAGGTTACGCCATTCACCGTTCCCCATGATGCGGCCGACCCCGTCGCCTTCACCCTGGAGTCACAAGGAATCAAAATCGCCATTGTCACCGACCTGGGCTATATCCCGGAGTTGGTGCGGCAGCACGTTCGCGGCTGCCATTGCTTGGTGTTTGAATCCAATCACGACCTGGAAATGCTGAAGGTAGGACCGTATCCCTGGGCCATCAAGCAGCGCGTGCTGAGCCGCCAGGGACATCTCTCGAATCTGGCGACGGCGGAGTTCCTGGGTGTGGACTACGACGGCGCCGCGCAGGTTCTGGTGCTCGCCCACTTGAGTGAGACCAACAATCATCCGGAGATCGCGCGCATCACGGCGGAGCAAGCCCTGGCCGGCCGCGCGCGCGGCGCTTCGCCGGAGTTGTATCTGGCCAGCCAGTCGGCGCCCAGCAAGGTGTTCCGCTGGTAAGAGATTGGGGGGGACATGCCTCTCCTTATCCAGGGCTTACGCCGCTGGGCTACTTTCTGTGGCCCCTTCGGGGCCATGCTGCGCCGTAGGTTTTACTTCCCCATTTTGACTCTTTCGAGGTTTTCTGAATGATCTCCCGCTATACGCGCCCTGAAATGGGGCGCATCTGGAGTGACGAAAACCGGTTCGGCAAATGGCTCGCCGTTGAAGTGGCCACGGCTGAAGTGGAGGCCGAGGCCGGGATGATTCCCAAGAGCGCAGCGTTGGCCATCCGGCGCAAGAGCCGCTTTGAAGTGGAGCGTATCAAGGAAATCGAGCGTCAGGTGAAGCATGACGTGATCGCCTTCACCACTAACGTGGCCTCGTACATTGGGCGTGAAAGCCGCTACCTGCATTACGGCCTGACTTCCAATGATGTGGTGGACACGGCGCAGGCGTTGCTGGTGCGGGACGCATCAGAAGTGATCGCCAAGGGCCTGACGCGGCTGGGCGACGTACTGAAAAGGCGCGCGTTTGAATTCAAGATGACGCCTATGGTAGGCCGCACCCACGGCATTCACGCCGAGCCCATTACCTTCGGCCTGAAACTTGCCAACTGGTATGCGGAAAACCAGCGCAACCAGGAGCGCTTCGGCATGGCAGCGGAAGGGATGCGCGTGGGCAAGCTTTCGGGCGCGGTTGGGACTTTCGCGCACTTGAGTCCTGCGCTTGAGAAGAAGATTTGCGCGCGCCTGGGCCTCGTTGCCGCTCCCATTTCCTCGCAAATCATTCAGCGGGACCGCCATGCTTTCTACGTCGCAACGCTGGCAGTGATGGCGGCGTCGCTTGAAAAGATTGCGCTGGAGGTGCGTGGCCTGCAAAGAACGGAAGTGCGCGAGGTGGAAGAATACTTCGCGCCGGAGCAGAAAGGGTCTTCCGCCATGCCCCACAAGCGCAACCCCGTGACGGCGGAGCAGATTTGCGGCTTGGCGCGGGTGGTTCGGGCCAATGCTCAAGCGGCGTTTGAGGACGTGGCGCTGTGGCACGAGCGCGACATCTCCCACTCTTCGGTGGAGCGCGTTATCCTGCCGGATTCCACCATCCTCGCCGATTACCTTCTGGATAAAACTGCCACGCTGGTGGAGACGATGGTCGTTTATCCCGAGCGCATGCAGGAGAACCTGGGTCTGCTGAAGGGCCTGATTTTTTCCGGCCAGTTGCTGCTGGACCTTGCTGCAAAGGGCGCTTCGCGCGAGGAGGCCTACCGCTGGGTGCAGCGCAATGCCATGCAGGTGTGGAAGACGGGGGAGGATTTCCGCACGCTGGTGGAGCGCGACCCGGACGTGAGGCGCTTCCTGGCCCCGGACGACATCGCCCGGGCGTTTTCCGTCGAGCGCCAGCTCAAGCACGTGCATGCGATTTTCCGCCGCGTGTTTGGAAGCGCCGCGCCTGCTGGCTCACGGCGCGCGGTCCGCAAGAAGGCACGCGAAGTGAAGGTGTGAATGCATAACGGCAACTCGAAACATGGCTGGTATGTCGCCCTGGGAATTGTTCTTTCGGCTGCGGCTTACTATCTTTCTACGGGACTCCACGGCTTCTGGCCGCTCGTTTGGTTTGCACCTATCCCGATTTTGCTGGTGGCTTTCAACTCCTCACCCCGAACCGCCGCCGTCGCCGCCTTCGTGGCCTTTTTCCTCGGCGGCCTTAACGTTTTCACGTATCTTCGGCTCGTTGTGCCACCCGGGGTGATCGTGATGGCGCTGACGGTTCCTGGCATGATATTTGCGCTGTGCGTTCTGGCCTCGCGATGGGCGGTGCTGCGCCTGGGCTCCTGGGTGAGCATTTTTGCCTTTCCGGCCGCCTGGACAACCTACGAATGGCTCTTGTCGCTGCGGTCGTCCGCTGGAACTTGGGAGAGTCTGGCCTATACGCAGACGGATTTTTTGCCTCTTCTTCAAATCGTCTCCATCACCGGCATCTGGGGTATCACTTTCCTGCTGACGCTGGTTCCATCCGGGCTCGCCGTGGGATGGCACTACCTTACCCGGAAGCAGTCCTCGGCTCCCGCCTTCCTGGTTACGCTTGTTCTCTTCCTGCTGACGTTGGGGTACGGTTGGGTTGGTCTTTCCCACCCGGTATCTGGACCCTCTATCCGTGTGGGACTTGCCACGGCCGATGCTGGAGTTCGCTACTTCAGAACTGAACAAGTGCAAGAAGCGATGCCGGTCGTCCAGGCCTACGCGCAGCGCGCCGGAAAATTGGCCGCGCAGGGAGCGCAGGTGGTGGTGCTGCCGGAAAAGTTTGTGGGCGTAACGCCTGCTTACAAAGACGAAGTTTTGAATGTACTGGCCGAGGCCGCGCGCAGCAACCATGTGATGTTGATCGCGGGGCTCAACCTTGTTGGCATTCATCCGATGCGGAACGTTGCGGAGGTCTTTGCTCCAGATGGTCAGAGGGTGGTGGAGTACGACAAAGTTCACTTCCTGCCAGGACCGGAGACGGGCTACAAGATTGGCACGAAGCCCGGACTTTTTTTCGTGCCGGGCGCCAGGTGCGGAGTCGAGATTTGCAAAGACATGGATTTCCCCAAGTGGAGCCGGAACTACGGCAGGGCTGGGGCGGGCATTCTGTTTGTGCCGGCGTGGGATTTTGTGGTGGATGGGCGGTGGCACGCGCGGATGGCGGTGGTCCGGGGCGTTGAGGACGGCTTTGCCCTGGTGCGGTGCGCAGCGGACGGATTGATGACCGTCAGCGACTATCAGGGCCGCATCATCGCGGAAAAGCCCAGCTCGAGATCATCCGAGGAGTTGTTAGTCAGCGAGGTTGCTCCGGGAGCCGGTCACACATTTTACAGCGCCGCCGGAAACTGGTTCGCCTGGGTAAGTTTGATCTTGCTGATTCTGATTTTGGGCCGCACGGCTTTTTCACGGTTCGGGCACGGCGGGTCTGGATAGAGGATCATCCCCGCTTGGTGTTTCGTTGCGTGAAGTATTCGGATCGCCGGTGGATCAAGACTTCTGCGAGGTGGCGTCTGTATGGCCCCCGGGAATCGTGCAATTTAGATTGAGAGAGAAATGCTGCACAGCGAAGCCTTGACTGCAGTCACTGCTCGGGAAAGGTCGGCCTCGTTGCGGGATTTTCCATTGCGAAGTCGCCATACACCCAGATCCTGGCCGAATCGTAGAGAGCGGTGAGCGGTTGCTTACTCCGGCCGTTCTTGTCCCACGGCTGGAGGTCCCCGTCAAGCTCGCAAAAAGAGATTTCATCAGCATCGCCCAAACCTCGCAACGACTCGGCACGCACAAGCACTGCCGCGAGAATGGCCTGATCGAATGGTTTTAAGTCCAAGTTTTGGACTGAGAGCTCCGCGGCTCGAGCCAGCATTTCATCACTAAGGAAACACCTCGATTCCGGGATGATTCCTCAGCATTCGCAGCCGTTCTTCGAGCCCTGCCAGTTCCGCCAGGACGGCGGCTTCATACTGGTCTACCACGCGGCGCGCCGTGCTGCAATCCCCAGCGTTCAATGTCCCCTCTGCCGTGGCCCAGGCCAAGTAGGTCCGGATAGAGTCAGCGGGCGAGCGCGGATTGTATTTCTTTCGGATTGGTTGCCGGGCTTCGGTTAGGCAAACAGAGGGTATATACATCCGAAGCTCTCCGGCCTCAGCCTTCCGCCCCAGCGTCAAGGCCGCCGGGAGGCGTAAATGGGCGGGCGCCGCATACTGAACCACCCAATTCGTCTCCACAAAGACGTGCTTCATCGGTTATGCGCTGAGCGAAGGCCCGGGGGTGGCCCGCCCGAATGGTACCCTGAGAAATTGCCGGTACAACGTACGACTCAACTGCACGTCTGAGTTCAGTCGGCAGTTCACGCAAACCCGCTTCTGTACCCAAGCCCTCAAGCCACTGTTGTACGAATCGCTCAAATGCGATCCCATCCCTGCGGCTGGCTCCCGACAGCTCGAAGTTGAGAACGTTTTCGATGTCGAACTCAGCTACTCGCTCGATCGATTCCTCTGACATTCCCAAGTACCGGTCGCGGTACAACCAGAGTCGCTGGGGCGTAACAATTACTCCGACAGGGCAACGCATCGCGGACATGAAGCTTTTCAGTTGTCGTTCCGAGGTCTCCAGTTTGCAAACGCTCGTCTTGGCCTCGATCACCACGGCGATGTCCGAACTTTCCGGACCTGTGACAATGATGTCTGGCTCGAATGCCATGCCCTCAGAGTAGCATTCCCCTGCATAAACCATCAACGTCTTTAGGACTTTGGGTCGATAGAGCTATGGCTTGGATATCGTCCGCAGATCTCAACGGGCGCGCGTGATCCGCTCCAAGCCGTTGAGGTAGGGCTGCAAAGCTGCGGGAACGGTAACCGAACCATCGGCTTGCTGATAGTTCTCAATGATCGCCACCCAGGTGCGGCCGACCGCAAGGCCACTGCCATTGAGGGTGTGCAGCAACTCGGTTTTTGCCGGGCCCTTGGGATTGTCGCGCCGGAAACGAAGATTGGCGCGGCGTGCCTGAAAAGACTCGAAATTGGAGCAGGAAGATATTTCCCGGTAGGTATTGGCAGAGGGCAGCCAGACTTCAATGTCGTAAGTCTTGGCAGCGCTGAAACCCAAGTCAGCCGTACACAACGATACGACGCGGTAAGGCAAGCCCAGACGTTGCAGAATCGCCTCGGCATCCCGCGTGAGGGATTCCAGCTCATCGTAAGAAGTCTCCGGCAACGTGAACTTCACGAGCTCGACCTTCTGGAACTGGTGCTGGCGGATGATGCCGCGCGTATCCTTGCCATAGGAGCCGGCCTCACTGCGAAAGCAAGCCGTCCAGGCGCAATGCTTGACGGGCAGCCGGCTCGCTTCCAGAACTTCGTCACGGTAAAGATTGGTCACTGGAACTTCAGCGGTCGGAATCAACCAGTAATCCGTGCCTTCGAGCTTGAAGAGATCGCCGGCGAACTTCGGCAACTGCCCCGTTCCAGTGAGGCTGGCGGTGTTGACAATGAACGGAGGAAGAACTTCCGCGTAGCCATGCTCTTGAGTGTGAACGTCCAGCATAAAGTTGGCCAAAGCGCGTTCCAGGCGCGCGCCCACCCCGGAGTACACCGCGAAGCGCGCCCCGGCGATCTTCGCGGCCCGCTCGAAGTCCAGGATGCCGAGCGCCGGACCTAAATCCCAATGGGCTTTCGGCTCAAAATCGAATTGGCGGGGTTGGCCCCAACGCCGGATTTCCTGGTTATCCGCGGCAGTACGGCCGATGGGCACGCTTTTGTGCGGGACGTTCGGAACATTGCTCAGGAGGTCGCGCAATTGTTCGTCGCGGGCTTTGGCTTCCTCATCGAAATGCGCAATCTCCTCGCCCAATTGCTTCATCTCCGCGATGAGTCCCGAAGCGTCCTGCTTCTGCTTTTTAAGCGCGGCAATCTCGCCGGAGACTTTGTTGCGCTTGGCTTTGCGGCTTTCGGCCTCCACCAACAGCTTGCGCCGGTCGTGATCGAGGCTCTCGAAGCTGTCCAGAATGCCGGCCATGCCTCTTTCGGACATTTTCTTCTTCACCAACTCGATGTTGTCGCGGACAAATCCAAGATCCAGCATTCTGCTTGACGGCTCCTGAGCGTTTCATCGTGGTGCCAAAATGCGATCGTGCCGTTCGCTTAAGATAACAGCGAGGCGTGAAGAGTTACAAGAGATGAGAGGCAGGAGACCAGTAAAGCCCGGCTCTATCGTGCCAACGGTACCATCCGGGATTTCAGGATTTTCCGGTCGCGGGTCAGCAACGGGATGCTCTCCACGATGCTGGTCGCCGCGATGATCTCATCGGCGGGATCCGAATGGAAGTCGAGCCGGGTGCTGAGTCTTGCGATTTGCAGCGAAATGGGAATCAACGTCAGGGCTCGTAATAACTGGCGAAATTCACGCCCATCGAGGTCTACCTCGACCCGTCCGGATCGAACCAGCATGGCAAGCACCCACAGGACGATGTCCGAGATGGCAAGCGGTTCTCTTGCAACCAACGTATGCTCTTCAGGCCGCAGTTCGCCTGCGGCCATCCAAATCAGCATGTGCGTGTCAAGATTGAGCATTCCACTTTCTGCCCGACGAAAAGATATCGCCTTTGATCTTGATCTTCCCTTTCAAACAACCGACGAGGCTCGAATTGTCCACTGCCGCCACGGGCGTAACCTTGGCGATGGGTCGGCCTCTTTTGGTCACGATAACTCCTTGTGGACCAAGCTCCTCCAACATCTTCAGACACCTGGCCTTGAATTCAGTCGCCGAGACCTGCTCAGTCTTTAGCTTTATCATGGATTCAGTCTATCAGATGACCAGTCGGATGACCAGTGGGATGGACGAACTCTTGGGGATCGAAACGGGCCATTCAAACACTTGCAATGAACATCACGCCCGCAATCCTGATTCCATGGGCCATAATGGTAAGTCCGGTTATCCCCGTATCATCTGATGGGCGTCGATGGGGGCTCACGATTAAGGATGGGCCCTGGATTACGGTCCATGCCCAGTAAGAACGTGGCCGCAGGACTACGGTCCTGGCGGCGCGGAGGTTGTCCGTGGCGTTAGACATTGGGATTGCAATTCTTGTCATCATCGTCGTGGCGGCTGTAGCATTCTATTTACTGAGCCTGCGCGCCGCCCTCATCCGGATGCAGAACGAAGCGCTGCGGGCGCTTTCCAATCTTGAGACTCAAATCAAACAGCGGAATGACCTGATTCCGACCTTGATCGAGACGTGCCGGGGCTACATGGGACCGGGGGAAGGTGTGCTGCAGGCGGTGGCCGAGACTCGCAACGCTTTTGGCAAAGCCAAGACGCCTGCGGAGAAAGGAGCCTGCGAGCAAGTTATGCGGCAGCGCCTCATCATGCTCTTCCAGGAGGTTGAACGCCATCGCGAATTGAGGGTCAATAACAACTATCAGAGGCTCCGGGCACGTTTCGCCGAAATCGGGCGCAAAGTGGATGGCAACCGCGTGCGGCTGAACCAGGCTGTGGAACGCTACAACCAGCGGCTGGGCGATTTTCCGGGTTCCTGGGTGGCACGCTGGTTGAGTCTGAAGCCGAAATTGAAATTTGAATTGCCGGAAGCCGATGCACTGAAGCCCAACCCAAGATGAAAAGCCCGGAGGCCCATTTGAATCCTCGTGAAATCCTGAATTACTGCGAAAAGGATTTGCAATCCATGCTCCAATGTTTGCGCGCGGCGGTGGAGATCGAGTCGCCCAGCACCTCCAAGCCGGACGTGGACCGCATGGCAGCATTCTTTGCGGGTTGGTTCCGGCGCTCGGGAGGGAAAGCCCGGATCCTGGAGTCGGAGAATTCCGGCGCGGCAGTGGTTGCAGAGTTTTGGGGTAGAAAGCGCGGTCAAAAACCGCTGTTGTTGCTCGGGCACACAGATACTGTTTGGGAAGTGGGAACCTTGCAAACCACGCCGTTTCACATCGTCAAGGGACGCGCTTACGGACCGGGGATTTTTGACATGAAGTCTGGGATCGTTTGCGCCCTGTGGGCGCTGCGCGCGCTGCGGGCTCTGAAGATCACGCCACGACGCTCCGTGCGCTTTTTCCTGAATCCTGATGAAGAAATCGCCAGCCACGCCTTCCGCAAGCGGCTTCTCGCCGAAGGCAAACGCGCCCACGCCGTTCTGGTGCTGGAGCCTTCGGCGGACGGCGGCGCGTTGAAGACGGCGCGCAAGGGCGTGGGGGAATTCCGCGTCACGGTACATGGCCGCTCCGCCCATGCCGGGATCAAGCCGGCCGCAGGAGTGAACGCCATCAACGAACTGGCGCGGCAGTTACTGAAGATCGAAGCGTTGGCGCGGGGGCGCAAAGGATTGACGTTGACGGTTGGAACCGTCACGGGCGGCACGCGAACCAACGTCGTGCCGGCGCGAGCCTCGGCGGCCGTGGACGTTCGGATCCTCCGGGCGCCGGACCAGGATTGGATTGAGCGCCGCGTGTACGGACTGCACCCATTTCATCGCGGTGCCCGGCTTGAAATTCAAGGTGGCGTCAATCGCCCGCCACTCGAGCATGAGATGGCGGCGGAGTTGTTCCAACAAGCTGCAGCTTTGGGAAAAGCCATGGGGATGCATCTGGCCGAGGCTTCAACCGGCGGTGGATCGGATGGGAACTTCACAGCAGCGTTGGGCGTGCCGACGCTCGACGGGCTGGGCGGGGTTGGCGATGGCGCTCACGCCCGCCACGAGCATGTGCTGATCGGCGAGTTGCCGCGCCGCGCCGCGCTGCTGGCGGCGCTGATCGCCACGCTGTGACCTGCGCGCTCACAACGGCGCGCGCTCCAGCGGCACAATGAACTGAATGCCTTCGACGTGTTTCGCTTGGAGGCGCGCGTCGTTGGTGATGAAGAGATCGACGCCGGCTGTGGCGGCGCAGGCCAACTGCATCGCATCCGGCGCGCGAAGTGTCCGGTCACTACGGAGAGTCGCATAGATTCTTGCCGCCCTCGCGTCAAAGGGGATCATCAACGCTGTACCCGTAATGGCTTGCTCATACACTCTTGAAAGTTTCTCGTTGCCTCGCTCCAGGGGTTTGACCAGAACCTCACCGAGTGTGAGCGTGGAGGTCAACAATTGATCGCCGCGCGCCAACATCGACCGCCGGAGATCCACGACTCGCCTGGAGAGCTCGCCGTATCCCTCGAACAGATAGATGAACAGGTTGGTGTCCCAGAACACTCTGCTCATTCCCACCCTTCACGGAGCCTCCGCACGTAGTGGTCAGCGTGCTCGTCAGCCCACAGGAGCTTACCCGAGCCGGCTAGGGCAACAAGAGGGTCCGATTTAGGCAGGGACCGGGCTGCAGCCGAACACCAGTCACGGTACCAACCCAACAGGTCGCCGTAGCCGGGGGGTATGTCTTCCAGATTTGGAGCGATCTTGGCCCCTTCACGGGCGGCGTGATATGGATCGCCCTTGCGAAAGAGACGGCGCCGCCCGGGGCTGGTTTCAAAAAGCATGCGGTAGCGGCCTGGATTGGGCGGCCGATTGGCCACGCAGTGCTGAATCACGTGAACATACACACCAGGCCGGACCGGGCTGGTGATGGCCTCCCTTCGAGCCCGCTCCACGATTTCTTCAATCGTGAAATCCGGCTGCATGGGCTGCTCCCGGTGCAGTAGAGCGGTGACAATCCAGACTTCATCAGCTACCTTGACTCGCAACTTCGATCCCACTGGCATGTGGAAGGTCCTCAGACTGATTCTAAACCAAGTATAAGTATAGATTACCTCAATTTCAAGTATACATTGAAATGACGCAGGCCGAACGCCGTCAAATAGTAGTGCCCTGATTCAGGACGTCGCGCCGGCTTCCAGCCGGCAAAATTGCAGGTAGGATTCCTGCGCCACTGCGCTACAGCCAAAATAGGACACCGGCCGTCAAATCATCAGACCCGACCGCTCACTGCCCGCCATATTGCCGTTCGAGGTAATCGGTGACGCTTCTCTCAAGGCTGGCGTAGGTGGTGTTGAACTCGCTTTGGAGCAGCGCGCTGAAGTCGGGATGGGCGCGCATCAGGCGGAGCATGCGTTGAACGCCCGCCATGCCATAGGTGTCCCGAAAATATTCCAGAGCCGCCAGCGATTCGGCGTAGGCGAGCACCGCCTGCTTCTCCGAAAGATTGAGGAATGAGGTCTGCAAGGATGAAAAGGCGGGAGTCTGGCCGGCCGCCATGGCGGCGGCAAGCTGCTTGCCCACTCGCGTAAGGGTCGATCCGTCTTCCATTTGTGCCAGACCTTCATTGAACCATGCCGGGCAACGGTCCATCGTCTCCTGATGAACAAACGAATGCGTCAGCTCATGTTTCATGACCCGTGCCAAGTCCGGGGTGATAGTGGAAAGCCCTGAAACGGGAATGCGGATTTTGCCATCATTCACGGCGCCAGCCCAGGTGGGTGAGCGGGTAATATCCCGAAACGCCTGCTTGCGGTAGAGAATCACGTGGATCGTATCTTGCGGGAAGTAGTCCAAATCACGTTCCAGCGCCTGGAAGTCGTCTTCGAGAGCGGGGATCATCTGGTTGGCCAGGTCGCTGACCGTGCCCTCATCGAACAGCAGCAGGAAATGCTGGCTGTGCAGCATCTGGTAGGAGCCAGAAATCTGGCGCTCGCGCTCGGCCTGCGCCACGGCCTGCCGGAGCTGAGCGTTATCGTGGAGGGCCAGGGCTTTCTGCCACTCGACGATCGCCTGATTGAGGTCCTCCATGGCGTAGTAGGCGGAACCCAACAGCAAAAAGATATCCGGCGATTGGGAGTGCTGGTCCGCCGCCGGCAGCAGAACTTCGATGGCCTGCCACGGATGATTTTGCTTGATCAGCAGGTATCCCAGCCCCGTCTCCAGCGTTGGATCGCCGGCGATGCGGGAGAGCGCCTCGCGATATTTCTCAATCGCCGCCTCCGCGTGTCCCTGGCGAAGCAGGAAGATGGCGGCCTGCTGATAAGCCTCAGAAAGACTGTGCCGGTTTTCGACGGTGGGACTTGAATCAAAGGCTTCGTTCAGGTGGTCAATGTAGGCATCGTTCACCTCGCCGTTCTGGATCACCGGCGAAGTGGCGTTGGGAACGGAAGAGACTTCCAGGGCGGGTAGGGGCACAGGACGTTTCTGCTTTTCGGGCGGCTGAGAATCGCCTGGGTCGTCATCGCCAGCCTGCGTCGGGCCAATGTGGTCCACCAGATTTCGCGGAATGGTGAATTCATTGCCGCCCCGATCATAGGTCACGTTCTCCGCGTCCATGCGGGCGGAGTCGGCTATGATCTTGTTGCCATTTTTGAGGTAGATCGTCTGCTTGGTAAACGCCCGGACCGGCGCAGCGAGGGCCAGCGTAATGCAGAAGCACAAAGGCCCGAACCAGGCGAATCCCCGCTGATGGCGAGATGAGCGCGTGACGCGATGAGTGGGCATCCTCAAGGGCATTATACTTACTGGCCTGGTCTGCGTCGAGGCGATGCGCCTCGGCGAGTTCCATTTCTTTGTCAAGGAAGGGTTTTGGTAGGACTACAACCTCGACCATCCTCTCGATCGATTGTGGCATCACGAGCTCCGGCTGGAAAAGAAGCTGCCGCCGGTCTTGTGCGGTTGACCGACGGCTGCACTCCTCGTGGGTGCGCAGCATCCCGGTCTACGTTCTTCATCCGTTGCAGTCGACTGCGCATCGCCCGGTAGCACCAATAATCCAGAAAAGCTCCGGCCCCCCCAGAACCGACCGGTAGTGCCACAGGTGGTGAAAGGTCTCCTTCGGGTCCGAGGCCCGCACCGTGGCCAGCTTGCTGGCCGGCAGCGCGTTGAGCTTCTGCCCGGCTCGCCCGCGCGCCCGGCTGCCCCGGCGCAGCAATGGCCCGCGCATCCGCTTGAGCCTCCGGGCCGCGCGGGACCCCCTCAGCTCGCAATCGCGTGCTCTCCGCCCGGCGCACTTGATCTACTGCGTGGTTCATATTTCTGGCACGCGACCGAGGAATTATGTAACGAACTGCGGATGCATGACACTAGTATCATGGGACCCATCGGCAGAGAGCCATTTGACGCGGCGGTGACTGGACGTAAAATCGAGCGCGCTCAAACAGCCAAAACCAGAAATCCAAGATCAGCCGTTCCATCGCCTGGCCAGGAGGATCAATATGTGCTGCGACAAAGAAACCCACGAGGCACCACGGCAGATCGATACACAGCCATCGATTTCCGATTTTGTTCTTTACGCTGAGCGCCGCATTGTCCTGGGTCATCGTGCGCACGTATGTTGCGGCGCCGTCGGCGTCCACGCCATTGCCGAACCGGACTTCGGCGTACAGTTGAAAATCGGATCTGAGTCCCGTCTCGATCCGGCTCGGGACGTCTATTCGCCCTCGGTCTCTCTCGGCCGCGACGTCCATCTTGGAGTGATTCAGGCTAATGCCATCGACGACGACGCCGTCCACATCGGCTGTCCCGTGAGTTATCCTGCCAGCGCCATGCCGCCGCTGCCGCTCGTCTCGTTCGACCCTTGCCGCGGCGACGGTCAGAGCAGTGCGGCCGCGGAGGTCGAGGTGTTTTACCCCGGCAGCTACGGTGCGGTCACCGTGCATGGTATTCTCTTGCTGGTCCCCGGCACGTACTGTTTTTCGAGCCTCACGATGACGAATGGGGCACGCCTGATCGCCATGGCCGGCGGCGTTCAGCTCAATATCCAAGACAGCCTGACGGCCGGACGAAACGTGACCATTCATTCCGCGTTTCGCAAGCCCGCGGATCAATTCAAAATCTCCGTTGCCGGTTCGGATTGCGACGCCGCCCATCCGGTTGTCTCCTTAGGCGAAGGAAGCGCCATTCGGAGCCTTCTCGCTGCGCCCCACGGCACCATCGCCTTTGCCGATCATGTTTGCGCCACCGGAGCCTTCGCAGCTTTCGATATTGCCATCGGCGAACATGCCCGAATTACCTTTGAGGCTGGCTTCGCTGCTAACGCCCCGGGTCAGCAAGGCTCGCAGCAGCTCCCCGGCTATTACGGCGTGCATCCCGACCCCAGCGTCGCGCCGCTCGCCGGCCCCGTGCCGCCGGACACAAACATCTCGCTCGCCATCGGCCTGCCGGTGCGCGACCCGAGCGGGCTGAAGGACTTCATCAAACAGGTCTCCGATCCGAAGAGTCCCAACTTCCGGAAGCACATCACGCAGGCTCAGTTCACCGCAACTTACGGCGCTGCGTCGGCGGATTACTCCGCGCTTCACGACTGGGTGACTTCGCACGGGCTCACCGTCGCCGCGACTTACTCCAACAACTTGCTCATGACGATCACGGGAACGGCGGCGCAGATCGGTCAGGCGCTTTACGTCAACCTGGTGTTCCGTCTCCGCAAGGACGGAAGCAAGTTCGTGGCCGTCGACCGCGACCCCTCCATCAACCTGTCCGTGCCCATTCTGCAGATCAGCGGGCTAGCTGACTTTCGCATTCCCACCCGGGCGGTCACTCTGAACGGCACGGGGAGTGGAAACAACTACCGCGCGGCAGACTTGCGCAACGCCTACCTGGGCGTCGGCTCACCCTGCCAAAGCTTGGACGGCACGGGACAGGTGGTCGGTATCGTCGACTTCGACACGTTCCAGACGAGCGATATCGCCGCGTACGACGCCTTGCAAGTCCCGGCCCAAGGGCAACCGCCGCGCCCAGCCGCTAACATCACCATCGTCGCCACCGAAGGAGGCAACCCCGCGCCGAATAGCGCTCTGGAAGCCACGCTGGACATCGACCTGGTTCGCGCTATGGCCCCGGGCGCGCAAATCCTCTTCTTTCAGGGCAGCACCGGCATCACGGGTCACCTCGATGACATCCTGCACGCCATGGCCACTTCCAGTCCGGCGCTCACCGTTGCCAGTTGCTCTCTCAGCTTCGGCAGAAGCGATAACTCCCAGCAGGCCCTCGATCAAATGGCCGCCAATGGTGTCTCGTTCTTTACCGCCTCCGGCGATTCTGGCGACATCGGCGACCCCCAGAGCAACCAGAATATGGACAATCAGACTCTTGCTGGCGGCACGTTCTTGTCAACCAATCCCGTAACCGGCGGAGCCTACCCTAGTAACTACTACTCCGGCGAAACAACCTGGGTCGGAAACGGCTTTGGAACCGGCGGGGGCGTGATGGACGGAAACAACAAGAATGGCAATTGTTACTGCTGGCCTTATAACCTCGGTCCGTTCTCCTGCTGCGGCAGCGGCGTTTCAATCCCGGACTATCAGCTTGCCACCATGGAGGGCAGCGCCGCAGCCAATGGCGGCTCGACGGAGTGGCGCAACTACCCGGACGTGGCGATGCTTGCCGCGAACGCCGAAGTGATCTTCCAGGGCCAGACCGCGATCGTGCAAGGCACTAGCCTCGCAGCCCCTCTGTGGGCCGGATTCATCGCTCTGGTGAACCAGCGCAGTTTGCAGAGCGGAGGCGGCCTCATGGGCTTCCTCAATCCCACTTTCTTTGATATCGGACTGACTCGCGGTTCTTCGAATGACCTCTACTCGATTTGTTTTAATGACATTCAGGACGGCGCAAGCAACTTCGATGGCTTCGGCCCCGGCTTCAAATCCGTGTCAGGCTACGATCTGGCGACTGGTTTGGGCAGCCCTACCTGTGCGCTTATCAACCAACTTGCTTCGCCGACGCCCCTCACTCCCAACCAGCCCCTTTCGTTGATCCGTTTCGTGATTACCACTGGTAACGACGATCTTGGCGGCGGCCTCCATGGCAGCAGCGCCACGGCAGACATTTTTGTGCCCGGCGGCGGCAGCTTCACCGTCACGCTCCGTGATTCCAGCGAGCCCAACTGGGATAACAATTCCACCCACACGGTGGATTTCGCAATTCCCAACACCGTCAGCCCGCCGCTCACACCGAGCAACGGTGTCACCGGCGTTCGCATCAATCTCGTCCAGAACAACCCCGACTGGAGCGCCGACAACTGGGACATCGCCGCGCTCGCCGTCAGCCTTTTCAATCCACCCTTCTCAGCCGCGAGCGCGGTCTGCCAGCTCAACTTGGTGGGCACGGCAACCTTGCAGGACGGCAGCACCGGGCTCGTCCGCCTCAGCAAAAACCCTGGCGGCAACGGCCCGAGCTCTCCGGTGTTCGCTACCGGCCCCGGTTCCGGCTGCCCATAAGCGCCCTCGCCGCGAAACAGCTCTGCGCGCCGGCTGCCGTGATTCCGGTAGGCCATGGATTCCGCTTTAGCTAAGGGGAGAGCTCGAATGGATTGACAGTGCCGAAATGCCGCGGCGAAACGCGTGACGCCACAGGTGTTGGTCTGCGCAAGCGCATTCGTCAGCAGCCTTCTGCGGAGGGCTGGCTGCCGTTAGAGTCCAGCGCGACGAGGGCAATGGCGCTCAAATGGATCATGACATGACAGCCATCCACCACGTGCACCGCCTGACTGGCTTGGTCCGTGATCACCTGCAAGCACGGCTGCCGCGGGTCGCTGCACACAAAACGCAATCCCTTCACCGCCTCCGCTCCCCAAGGTTCTCAGACCCCGCCGCCGCTGTCTCGTTCCGATTCTCCTGAAAATCTCCTGAATGATGCCGTCCTCGCCGCTCTGCGAAAACACTTTGTGCTCGTATCGGTCGAGCCTTTTGTGATCCTGGTACTTGGGGCTGCTGAGCAACTGGCTGATCGCCTGATCGGTCTGAATGCCCCCCAGTTTCTCCAAGAGCTGTTGAATCCGCTTGATTTGCACCCCCAACGACATTGGATGCCTCGCTGCGTGACGCGGCAGAATCCTCTGGCGCCGGTCAAGCGTATGGGTGGGGTCGTAGAGTGGTGGCTCACGAAACAAATTCATTGACCGAAACAAACCGCAGGCCGGCGTTCCTGACCTCTTCAATGATGGAGGGAAGAGCTGCGACCGTTCTGGACCGGTCCACCTGACCCGGCTCATGCGCGCCACACCCATCGTGCAGCAGGATGACGGATCCGTCTGCGATACCGTCCAACGCCTTGCGCGCGATCTTGCCGGGGCTGTTGCGCTTGACCCAATCGAAGCTGGGATTGGACCATTGAATGTTCTTCATGTGCCGGTCACGGAGGACGGGAAAAAGGCCGAACCAACGCACGCCGTACGGCGGACGGAAGAGTTTCGGCCCCTCGCCCGTCACCTTTTTAATCGACTCCTGCGTCCGGTCGATTTCGTCTGCGATCCTGGCGCGCGTTTTGAAATAGAGAAACGGGTGAGAATAGGTGTGGTTGCCGATGGTGTGTCCTTCAGCTTGAATGCGCCGCAAGGTCTCCGGGAAGCGGTCCACTTGCTTGCCGTTCACGAAGAACGTCGCCGTCACCCTGGCTGCGTGAAGGATGTCAAGAATGCGGTCCGTATCGGGCGGTGTGGGACCGTCGTCAAAGGTCAGAGCGACGCGGCCGCTGCCCGCCGGTCCGCGAACCAAACCCGGTCCGAAAAGCTGGGAATACGGAACCGCGGAACCGTAGTAGACCACGCCCGCTGCGATCGCGGCAGGGGTAGAAATCCACACTGTGGTTTCGATCGGAAACATGAGAAATATCAGCGCGGTGAAAGCCGACTCAGGAGGATGGTCTCAGCCACGCCCGGCAAAATAGGATCGATACCACTCCACGGTCTGCTTCAAACCGTCCTCGTAGCGGACCTTCGGCTCGTATCCGAGCAACTTCCGGGCAAGTGTGATGTCCGCATGGGATTCCCGAACGTCGCCTTCCCGGGGAGGACCATACTTCGGCCTCACTTCTTTGCCGAAGATGCGGTTCAGGAACTGAATGGTTTGGTTCAGCGTGAACCGCTCCCCCACGCCCACGTTGATGACGTTACCAGCAGCGCCCTTGGCTTGGCAGGCGAGCAAGGTCGCAGAAACGGCGTTCCCCACATAGGTAAAATCCCGCGACTGCTCGCCATCTCCAAAAATGGTGGGCGTCTGTCCCTTGAGATAAGCGGAAATGAAGAGTGAGAGAACGCCGGTGTAAGGCGAATCGGGATTCTGGCGGGGGCCATAAATGTTGAAATACCGCAAGGCCACAGCCTCAAAGCCGTACAACTTGTAAAAGATCCGGCAGTAATACTCACCCGCCAGTTTGTGCAAGGCGTAGGGAGAGAGCGGACGCGGCGGGTGCGATTCGACACGCGGCAGCGTGGGGTTGTCGCCATAAGCCGCGGAGGAAGCGGCAAAGACCAACCGTTTGACTTTGGCATCGCGCGCCGCCACCAGCACGTTGAGGGTCCCATTGATGTTGATGGCATTCGTGGTCACCGGGTCAGCCACCGAGCGTGGGACGGAAGGCAGAGCCGCTTCGTGGATCACGTAATCCACTCCCTGAAAATGAGGGCGGATTTTCTCAAGGTCGCGGATATCATCCTTAGACCAAGTGATTTTGTGGAGCACGTGAGCCAGGTTTTCCGCGCGGCCGGTTTCCAGATTGTCAATCACCTGGACCTGGTCGCCCCTTCGCAACAACTCGTCAACCAAGTGAGAACCGATAAAGCCGCTGCCACCCGTCACCAAATAAAGAGCCATATTCCCTCGAGTTATATTCTTGAGCGTCACCGGCACAGAACGAAACGTAGTGGTTAGTTCCAGAAGTAACCACCATCGTTCGTCGCCGGCAGGAAGGGCGGGGTTCAACCCCGCCGAAGAATTCAGATGCCGTTTGTGGGCTTTAGCCCCTGAAGCAACGTGGCTTCAGGGCCTGAAGGCCTCTCGGAGCCTCGTCCTTCCTTCCGGCAGCCGTAAATAATTGCCCGGATTAATGCAACTAAGCAGCAGTCCTCACGAGCCACCCGCCGGACCGAACTTCAGGACCTTCCCATCCAGGTTAGCAGAGGGCCGCACTCCGAGCAGATTCAAGACAGTTGCCGCAATGTCCATGATGCTGGGATTTGGCGTCAGGAGCTTGCGGTTGGAAAAGAAGACACCTTGCGTGTCGCTCGGATCGGAAGCGCAATGGTCGCCGCTCCACTTCATCATGTTGGCGACAACGATGCCCTCCGGAATGGCTCCGAGCGCCGTCTGCCACGAAGTGCGATAGCCCGGCCTGAAATTCAGTTGCAAGTCCGGCGCCTCCGCCATCCGCGAGCCGTGAAAGATTTGCGTACCCAGATAAACATGCTCGAGCACGGGCTGACGGGTGTCCGGATCCTGATAAGCCAATAGCTTCTGGCGAATATCCTGCAGGAGTTGCTGCTCCTGCGGTCCCGGCGGCACGATTCCGTCCTTTTCTCTCCCTTTCAGATTCACGTAAATCTGGCCGAGGCCGAGCGCGTAAGCTTTGGTATGGCTCCAATCCACATTCGGGAAAAAGCTGCCGCGCCCGAAGAGATCCGACAAATTGAAGGATTTCTCTTTGGCATTGGCATTCTTCAAAGCCATGTAGCCGTTTTCCACCAGCCAGGTGTTAGTATTGAAGCCTCGCCGCCAGGTGTGAAAACCATGGTCCGAGACGATAATCAAAGTACCGCCCGGCTTCATCTCGGCGAGCACTTTGCCAACCACCTGGTCCGCCCGCTCGTAAACCCAAAGAATCGCGTCGCCATACTTCTTCGCCAGCTCCGGGTCGTAGCGGGGGTGCTGCGGATCGATCAGCCGGAAAAACATGTGAGAGACGCTGTCGGTGGAGGTGAAGATGGAAACCATCAGGCTGGGTGGGTCTTGCTTCAGCTCCTCCAGAGTTATGTCCTGCAGCTTTCCCATGGTCTGGAAGAGATCGTCCAGGAAAACTCCTTCA
>JBOGKI010000017.1:0-19083 GCA_050745605.1 Terriglobia bacterium
AGGCAAGACCGCGCACAAATCCGCAACGGGAGGCGGCAGGGCCAATTCAAGCCTTGATGAGAATTTTCCGCTTCATCATCCAAAACAGAATCAGCCACTCCACACCGAGAGTCCCAATGGCCTGGAAGAGGAGCCCACCCCGGCCCAAATGGGCTGCGATGGGACGGGTAAAGACGTCCATTCCCGCGCCGATGGAGACGAGGCTGGTCAACATGTAAATAAAAATGGCATTCATACCAAACGGCGTAAAGATGATGCACCATTTGCGATAACCGGCGATGTCGACGAGCCAGAAGAAAAAAAGGAACTCCAGGCAGGCTACCCCGGCGCTCGCGAGACCATAGGATGTGGTCCACATCTTCATTTCGATCGGTACAATAGGGCTCAGCCCGAATCCCGCTACCATAAACAACACCCCCATGCCGCCGATTATCTTCGCCTTGTTGCCCATTGAACGCGCGGTCATCAGCAGCTCCCCAATCAGCAATCCGAAGAGCGTGGTTGAGATAGCAGGGGTTGTGGACAAAACGGTTCCCCAACCCTCGTGCCGGTACGGCCAGATGTTCCAATGCTTCTGGCCCAGCAACGCGATATCGACGTAATGCACCAAGTTGTGATTGAGCACATAAGAACCCGCCGGGATTCCTGGGGCAGGCACGAATGCCAGCACGCACCCATAGGCGGCAAGAATGCTGCCAGCAAGGCCGGCTTGGAATCGCCAGGACTTCTTCGCTACCAGGAATGCTACCAGGTAGGCAATCGCGATGGGCTGGAGGGCGCTGCTCAATTCAATCAGAAAGGGGGAATGAAGAGACATCGATTCGCGCACGGAGCCAAGCAGAAACAGAACCACCGCGCGCCGGATGGCGTGCGCCAATTGCTGATTGTAACTCTCGGTAACAGACCGTTTGGCAAGAGAGAGCGGTACGGAGACCCCCACCATCAGCATGAAGCATGGCCAGATGCAATCGTAAAATCGCAAGCCCACCCAAGGGGTGTGCTTAAGTTGGTGGACGATGACGTCGGTCAAGAAATTGTGACCCCAAAACTGGAAACCAAGCATCAACATGCCACCGCCGACGATCCAGAACATGGTAAATCCGCGGAAGGCGTCAAGTGAAACCAACCTGGCCGGACCCGCACGAACAGGGGCTGTGGACGCCAACTGCCCTCGCGAGGCGACCGCATTGCCCTGGCCAGGTAAAGGTGCAACATTTGTCGCCATTGTTAAGACGCCCTCCCTTTAGGGTTTTTTGCTACTCTTCACTGCTTCCAGCCTCCAAGCGTGGGTCCCCAATCCGGCAGGAAGATCGATCGACAAACTTTCGTGACGGAAGTCCGCGGCTCGTAGGTTGGTGGGCGGTTTGCCATCCACCGTGACTTCCAAATGCGAAGCCGCCAACTGTTCCCGCAACGGGTCCGAAAGCCACAACCGCCAGGAAGAACCACGTGTCTTGAAGTAATCGCAGTAGGGTTTACCCAGGGTGAAAGCGAGTTGCCAGCCGTCAACTCCAGTTAAAGAATCAATCTGGGTATGGAGAACCCCTACGTACTGGTTTGTTCCCAAAGTTTCGTAATCGGCTGGCAAAGCAGCGAAGAGCTGCTCCAGAAAGTTATGATCGAGAGCAATATCCCTGTCATGAAAGCCCAGGATCACAGGCCCGTCGGGATGGTCGGGCCATCGTTGGGGGTTGAGAGCGCCCAGGCGGTCATAGCTTGTGTTGAAATCAGGCACGACGCCCGTCATGTCCAAAACCAACTCGTGGTCGAGGTAGTAGGATGCGTTGTCGCCATGAAAAAGGCCAAAGCCAACGCGCCCCGCCAACCGCGCTGTGTTGTTGAACTGGGATTTCGACCAGGCGTTGTTGCCGGGCTTTAACTCCAAGGCTTGCTGTCCGAAATCCTGGCGCAAATCTGCAAGCGAGCGCTTCATATGGAAGATCTGCGTTGCTGCGGGGATTTCCCTGTTACGCCGCTGGTCTTCGAACTCCCCATACCAGCCGACCGCTGAAGCCTCACCCGCAACGTTCGCCGTCCACCAAGGGCCAGGAGACGATTCCAAATCGGGCTCCATGTGGGTCCAGCCGTGGCTCTCGATCTCCAGCACCCCGGCAGCGACTGCGTCCTTCAGGCCGCTTCGCGTCTCGGCATAATCCTGATGTAGCCCATACAAGTCCGTAAACCTTTGGGTCCATGGCGATACGATGCGTTTTGACGCACGATCTACGTATCCCGTGACAACCTCTGCGCTTGCGACAGCGTGATGTTGTTGCAAGGGGGCGATCACGTATTGCCGAATGGTTTCCTCGCTTGGCTCGAGATAACGCCAATAAGAGAGGAAACCCTTGTCGGCCGTCCCCCAATCGTCCAATTCGAATATGACGCAATGAGCGTAGTCTATGTTGGGTCTGACCACATAACCCATGCTCCAAACCAGCGAACGAAAGAAAAGGCATCTCCACCAGGCCGAGTTACACAACAGAAACAAATTCGGCGGCCCCAGCCAGATAGCGGAAACGTCCGATCGTAATTGATTCACCGTGAGAACCGGATGTCGGCCCTGCTGGATCAGCACCTTGGCGCCTTGTGGTTGAACCCACAGGCGGTCTGAAAAGTTCCAATTCATCTC
Organism: Terriglobia bacterium; assembly: GCA_050745605.1. GTDB lineage: Bacteria > Acidobacteriota > Terriglobia > UBA7540 > UBA7540 > CALCEB01. The sequence continues at coordinate 2,630 of JBOGKI010000017.1, forward strand.
CGGCGAGGCTATCTTTCGAGCTGCGAGTTCGCGGGTAACGAAATGTTCCTGTGCCACATGGAATGGTCCCGTTGCGGTGTAGAGTTCCTTAAATTTCAGCCCGAGTAACTCCTCAAGCGTTGGATCAAGAAACCTTGAATTTACGACGATCAAACTCGTCCCAGCATGCACAGCCGCCTGCACGGATGCCAAATCCTGCATGGCATATGAAGGGGAATCAGCGAGCCAAACGATCGCGCCATAGCGGATGGCTCCCGAGCGACGAAACAGATACGACCCATCGAGGCGCTGCTGGTCTAACCGCAAGATGTCAAACGGAACCGACCACGCTTTGAGAAGAGCCGCGACTGGCTGGAAGTTATCCTTCTCGTGGTCGACTAAGAGACTGGCAGGATCGCTCCAGTGTTCGACGACAAGCAAGACGCGGTAAGGCTTAACGGCCGGCGTGCTTGGCGCTTCGCCCCGCATGCATCTGCCGCTGAGGAACAGGCACAGCAGCAGAGAATAACATGAGGTCACACTCCTCTTCGCAATCGAACATTTCCAAAAGCTTTGGCGATGAGCCATGCTCCAGACTTCCTCTCTCTCACCACAAAATCTAAGCGCAAAGTTCATGGACCGGAATCAGTTGGCAAATTGAGATCGGTCCACACGTGCCGCGAGCCTAGTGGTCCAGGTCCGACTCCCGTTGGGCAAGGCCGCCAGGCAAAAACACGAAGGCTCAGATAGCCAAGGCTCTGACGGTTTAGATCGTTGAATAAATCCCAACTGAACTCGAAGTGCTTGTCCTAGGCAAAACGGAAGTCCTTGGCCAGGAGGGTCCAAATTCATTCACGGCACTCAGGGTGGGCATTGAAGGGCAGCGATTTTGTCTCCCAGCCGACGGCGGACTGCCTCCAATCGCTCTGGGTCCCGCGTCCAATGCGACCAGTCGGCGCCTACCTCGCGCGCTTCATCGAGCGCCCACTGCGCCTCGCGGCAGCCCTTGAGAATTTGGATATACTCATAGTCCTCGACCCCGTCCCGCAGGTATTTGAGCCGCATGGACGGAGCAACGCCCTGCAATCCTGCGGGAGCGCCCGGATAGACCAGGATGCCTTCTCCGGGATAGCCAGGGTTTTGGTTGCCTTGTGGGTCGGTCCACGGATCGGATGACCAGTCGTCCACGCTCCAATAAAGGAGTCCCGTGAGCCCGAGACTCTGGCTGATGAACCCCGGCTGGATCCGATAGTCGATCGGCAAGAAGTCAAGCTCCCACTTGGGAGAGTACGAATCCTGGACGAGGTCGTTGTAGGACCACGCGCTGTCCCCTTTCCTAAGAATGTAGGTCACGCGCGGTGGCCTATGAGATTGGGCGTCGTTGTAAGCAAGCGGAAGCATTGTCCAAATATCGACAGCGGACCGCCCGCGACCCAAGCCGTCGCTGTAGAGTTGGGGCACAGGTTCTTGCGTTACGAGGTTATCGATCCCGGCCCGGTGTAAGTTTTGAGCCCAACGGATCATGGCATGGTAAAAAGTCGGACTCGTGCAACTGCTTTCGGGGTCAGCCGAGTCGTCGTACAGATACAGATCGGGTTGCTGCATTGCCTTGGCGTTCTCTATCGCTTGCACTGAAGGAGGCTCGGAGGCGTCGCACTGCCCATAGGAAACTCCGCTGAAGAAGCCGAGGTCCGTCGCATTGAGCCCGTATCGATCAATGAATCTCCTTTCATCCGTCACATCCACAACGTCCGGCATGATCCTGTTGCTCAGCAGTTCCTGGTTAACGCCAGGTACCGTTGTTCCACCGCCGTTGAAACTGGACTTGAGTGATGGCCGGAGCGGCAAAGTGAAGCCCCAGACATGGACGCGAATCTGCCCCCGGAACGTCCCCTGACCGCTGGTTACGGTGTAGGCACCCTGGTATTGGCCCGCAGCGGTACCGCGCGGCACGAAGACGTCAACCCAGATGACGGCGTTATGACCGGCAATGAGGTCAAAGGGAACTGCCCGGTAGGTGGCTTCTAAAGGCGGCTGGCCCGTGGCAGAATCCGTAAACGGGATGAGCGCATCAGGGAAAACGTCGACGTTCGTGATGGGGAGATTGGGCGGGCCATTATAGGTGGGGCTGTGCTGGAGCACCGTCATGTACTTTTCTCTGTAGAGGGTCAAGTTCCTCCGGCGAATAACGTGACCGCCTTCTCGGCTGCCCAGACCTCCACTTTCGCTGCCTTCCTTTGAGGCAATCAACTCGGAGACGGAAAAGTTTACTCCCGTAAGGCCGCCCGGCGGACCCTGAATTGCCACCTGAAACGATTCGTATTCCCCTCGAGCCGCGAAGATATCCGCTGTCGTTCCGCGGCCCGCCGGGTCAGTAGGGCCTACCCGATGTAAGGAGTTTGGAACCACCCACACAATGGGTCCGCTCGCAAATGCCGCGTGCCAACCCAGCAGAAGGCAAAACGCCAGCAGTTTAACTCTGCGAGTCCCCCTAACCATTCGTTTGCCCTCTCATCCCTAGCCGCCAACCGCACAGCAGTTGCCGTACAGCGCAACTTAATGAATTGCGCAATTGGCTGTGCATTCCAGTTGGACCGTGGTTAACGACGGTCACTTCGGGACCTATCAGAATGGACAGCAACTCCAGCAATATGCGCGTGTGGCCGTTCCCGGCGATGCGCGGCGCCGCGAGGGGAACCCGCAGGCTTGGGTGAGCCGTTGGCTCGCCGCGATCAAGGGCAACGCGCCGCCGTTCCGTCGCGGTCATAGGTCTTATACTGCCTCACCAATAGAATTTCAGCGCGAATTCCATGGAGCGTGGGTCAGTTGCGATATCCGTAATCCGCCCAAACTGGCAGCCCGCCTGGTGCACTAGGTCGGTGCTCCCATCGGGCAACGGGGGCAGGCAATAGTTCGTGTCCGGCGAGCCCAGATTTTGATGATTGAGCGCGTTAAACACCTCCCAGCGGAAGTCAAAGTATTTGGTCTCGGTCAAATGAAATTCCTTTTCCAACGAAGCATCCAAATTCCAAAATCCCGGCGAGCGCATGTTGGGCAGCTCGGGGCCTTCGGTTCCCCAAAGCCAAGCACGCGGATCGCTGGGATTATAGTTTGCCCAGAAGCTTTGATCGCTTCCGAACGAAGGCTGAAAAGCGGCCGGATTAATCCAATCGGCAATCTGCTGTTCTTTGCTCCGATTTCCGGAAAAATGCGGATTGCCAACCACATCCACCCGGCAGCCGATCTGCATGGTCCAGTTTTGAAGCGTGTCACATGGGCCGACGATGTCGAGCGGCGTTCCGCCTTCCGCGTTGAACGATCCGTTTAGCACCCAGCCGCCGAGCAGCGCATTCAAAACACCGGTGTGGTTAAGGAATGCGCGGCCGGCGCCGACGGGCACCGGATAGCTGCCCGCGACATTGAGCATCTGCGGGATATCCATCGCCCACACGGAGCTGTCAAGCTTCAAATTATCCGGGTCCTGGTAACTAGCTCCGTAACCGCCCGCGTAAGCCAGCACTCCCGCGCGACCTCCGGTGGAGACGTTAATTGGATCGTTTACGGTTCTGCCCGGCTGGGTGACCATGGAGTTAACGAGGGTTTTAGAAACCGTGTAGGCTGCGAGTAGATTGAGGCCGTGCGGGGACCGCCTTTGAACCGAGATATCGAAACCGTTATACGTGCTCGAACCTCGATAGTCGGAGAAGGTGTGCAAACCGTGCGGACCTGCGGCATCCCAGAAGGGGTACTGCTTTAGAAGAACGTTCAAAGGCAACTGCGAGGCTCCGTAAACCTGCGCGAGTAGGTTTGCTGTTTTCCCTGAGTACACCTGCGTTATCGGAACGACCGTATTGACATCGTTCTCATAGCGGAGGAGGTCCTTTGTTGGGACGTAGTTCCAATTCCAATCGCTTCCTGGTAAGTGTGTCCCCCGATTGCCGGTATAGCCCAAGCTGACCATCATGTGGCTCGGAAGTGCGCGTTGAATCTCAAAGCTCCACGTCTGCACCATCGGGTCGTGGACCGGTGGAGTAAAGATGAACATGCCCGTCACTCCATACAATTGCGGCCGACTGGGCGCCGGCAGTATCGGGTTGTATGGTGGGACCGCCAAGCTCCCCTTATCTAGGGGCGAACTGAGCTGAAAGGCGGGGCATTGGCCCGAGAAATCAGCGCACTGGGTGGGATCAATGCTGTTGTTCCAGGAAAAGTATTGCGACCACCCGGGATCCTTCACGGCTCCGAGCCCTGGAGAATTAATCGCGTTCACAGCGTTGCTATACAAGACATCGTAGCCGCCTCGGATAACCGTCGAGTTGCCGACGAAGGGCGACCATGCAAAGTTGATGCGGGGAGCGAAGTCGTTATAGTTCGGAGGCCCAATGGCGCTTCCTCCCCCTGGCCATCCCGGGCTGCCTTCATAGATCATCTTGCCCGGTAAACCAGTCTCGGAATTGCGACAGGTGAGGCAGAAATTGGAGAAAGGATGCTGGCGTACGGAAAACATGCCCATGACGTCGTAGCGGGCGCCGTAGCTTAACGTGAGTTTTGGAGTGAGATGAAATTCATCCTGGCCATAGATGCCCCACGAATCCCAGCGTTCGTACGGCGAGGCCGTAAGCCCTGCCTCGGAATTTCCGTCATTCGTCACTGCTCCCAGCATGAACTGGCTGAGACCGCTGCCGCCGAGACCGGTGTTCGGATCCTGAACGAGCAAGTTACTTCCATTGGTTCCAAAGGTGAAGAGCGTTGGGAAGCCAGTTTCGAACGCCGCATGCTCCAGCCGGTACGCGAATCCCGTCTTAATGGTGTGGCGGCCTAAGACTTTAGTCACATTGTCGAGAATTGTGTAGGCCTCGGCAGAAGTAATCATGTCGACCCACGAGGTAGGTCCAAAACTCAGCGAGGCACCCCCCGGGGTGCTCATTGACCAGTTCGGCGACGGGTAAGGGGACTGGACCGGGATCTTCAGCGGCTGCAACACCTGCTGTACTTGGGTTTGGTCCGTGATACTGTTGGGGAACGGGTGCGTCGGGTGTGTGGTCATGAACTGCCGCGTGAAACTGGCACGAAATTCATTGATCAGCGTGGGGCCGAGCGTGTAGGTATTCCCTAGCGCGATGACCTGATTCGCAAAGCCCACAGGATAGTTCGAGCCGAATCCCGTCGAATCCATCGGAAACGTAGGGCCTGTCCAAGGCACCCGGTAGTTGTTGTACTTGCCTGGGCTGAAGAGCCACTCCGCAAAGTACCGGCTCTTCGCGCTCCATGCTTCGTCGATCTTGAGCGAGATATTATCGTTGTCCAGGCTGCTGCCCACAGTCCCCAGATAGTTGGAGCAGATTCCATAAGCACCACCTGCGGCTAGCGGACAGCTACTCAACGGGTTGAGGTAGTTAGGCATTGGGAAGGATTTGACGAAGAACATGGCCGCAGGATCGAGCATATTCGAGGGAATCTGCGTTGCAAAATTACAGGTGCTGATTCCCGATTCTACGGCGAAATTGACGCATCCCCGGGCTCCGTAAGGATTGCCCGGCACAGGAGTCCCGAACGCGGTTCGCTGAAATTCACCCGAAGAATTCGGCCCGATCGTGCTGTATGGGTTCCATAAGCCGTAGTGGGCTACGTTCGGATCCTCGCTGAAGTCCCCTGCCCTCATCGCCGGGGTCGGCACGGTGAAAGTCTGGTTCCCGGCCTCGTGGAGAATGCTGGTATCCCAGGAGAAGAAAAAAAACGTCTTATTCTTTCCGTTATAGACGTGAGGCAGCACCACCGGGCCCCCGAGCGTGCCTCCAAAGTCGTTGTAGCGGAGCTGATTCTGAGGAATGATGTGGCCAAGCGTGTCGACCGAAGTGAATGGGTTGCGGGCGCTGAAGTAGCTGTTCCGGTTGTATTCATAGACGTTCCCATGCACAGCGTTCGTCCCGGATTTGAGCACGACGTTAAAGACTCCGCCCCCGGTCCGGCCGTACTGGGGCGAAATGGCATCCGTGATCACCTGAAATTCCTGCACCGCATCAGGAGAAGGATTTACGGCAACGTTCTCGGCGAAGCCCACGAGGTCCAGGTTGCCGTCCAGGTACCAAGAGTTGTATCCAGCCTGGCCTCCGTTCACCGAAAGGTCTGAGCCCAGCACGTGCGTCGGGTCAGGGAAAGTTCCATACTCGCTGTTGAAGCCAAAATTGCTTCCCGGAGGCCCTAAGACCGGATTGACTCCGGGAATCAAATACGCCAACTGCTGAAGGTCTCTTCCCTGCAAGGGTAGCTGCTCGACAAGGCGCGTTCCGAGCGTGGTAGAAGCATTGTTCGGTGCGGTTTCGACGAGAGTCGGGGTTGCTATTACTTCAACCTGCTGGCGCGTTTGCCCAAGCTTCAGCCGGGCGTCGACCCGGATCACGGCGCCCGCGGCGACCTCAATGCCCGTGACATCCACGGCCATGAAACCGTTGGCGATGAAGTGCGCGCGATATCTGCCAGGAACCAGACCCACAACCCGGTAGTAACCCGCGCCGTTAGTCGTTGCCCCGGTAGTAACACCCGTCTCAGCCGAGGTGACAGCGATCTTCACGCCCGGCGCTTCCGCGCGTTGAGGGTCCGTTACCAAGCCCTCAATCGAACCTCGATTTAGCTGGGCCCTGAGCGTCGGTGCATAGGCCACTGTTAATGTCAGACATAGTCCTAGCGCCAGAAGTATTCGCCTAGAGTCCATAACCCACCTCCTCTTTCGTCCCGGAGAACTGAGATACATTAAAGGCTAGCGTGTTTGGTACGGCCTCTCTCCTTCCTGCCTCCAGCCAAAGGTATTTCGACAGGCTGGGATGCTTCGCGGGGCGATTGAAATACCGCTCAGCCTGCGATGCCATGGGCGCCAGCACATTGTTGATATATAGGGCCAAGGGGTTGCTCTTAATGTCGGGGTCTCCAAACGCTGCCCCGGCATTATTGCCCGTCTAGTTGTGGTTTTCCATCATGATCAGAAACACCGTCTTAACCCGCTTTATTCAGTGCGCCCCAAGTGTGCATTCACCAATAGAACTTCAGAGCGAATTCCATGGCTCGTGGGTCGGTTGCAATATCAGTGATACGGCCAAACTGGCAGCCGGCTTGGTGCACTAAATCAGTGGTCCCGTCAGGCAGGGGCGGCAAACAAAAACTAGTGTCCGGCGAGCCCAGATTTTGATGATTGAGAGCGTTAAACACCTCCCATCGGAAATCAAAGTATTTGGTCTCCGTCAGGTGAAACTCCTTTTCCAAAGAAGCATCGACGTTCCAGAAACCAGGAGACCGCATGTTCGAGAGTTCCGGACCCTCAGTCCCCCATAACCAGGCCCGAGGATCGCTCGGATTGTAGTTCGCCCAAAAGCTTTGGTCACTCCCGAACGACGGTTGAAAGGCGGCAGGATTGATCCAATCCGCAATCTGCTGCTGCTTGCTCCGGTTTCCAGAAAAGTGTGGATTTCCAATCACGTCCACTCTGCACCCTATTTGCATTGTCCAACTCTGAAGAGTGTCGCAAGGACCTGAGACATAGAGTGGTGTGCCGGCCTCAGCGTTGAAAGTCCCATTTAACACCCACCCGCCCAGAAACGTGTTCAGAGGCCCTTTACGATTGAGGAAGGTGCGACCCGCTCCGAAAGGAAGCTGATACGTGCTCGCCAGGTTGAACGTCTGCGGAATATCATAGGCCCAGATCGACCGATCAACTTTCAAATTATCGGGGTTTTGGTAGGAGGCGCCAATCCCCCCCGAATAGGCCAGCGCGCCTCCACGCCCTCCGGTGTTCCCGTTCCGGGTCCAATGAATAGGGTCCACCAGCTCTCGCGAAGCCACCGTGACCATCGGGTTGACAAGGGTCTTCGAAAAGGTATATGCGGCGAGAAAGTCGAGCCCGTGGGAGGATCGCTTCTGGACTTTAATATCCATAGCGTTGTAGACGCTGGTTCCATTAAAGCTTGCAAACGTGTGCAATCCGTGATTCCCCAGCGCATCGTAAAAAGGATAAGGCATCAGGAGAACGCTCAGCGGCAAGTCTGAAGTTCCATAAACCTGAGCCAGCATGTTGGCGGTGTTGCCAGAATACACCTGGGTTATCGGGACGACGCTATTGACGTTGTTCTGATATTTCAAAAGGCTGGCGGCCGGAACATAATTCCAATTCCAGTCGCTCCCAGCGAGGTGAGTCCCGTGGCTACCTACATACCCGACGCTCACCATCATGTCGCCCGGCAGTTGGCGCTGGATCTCGAAATTCCACATTTGCACCATCGGGTCATGCTCGGGCGGGGTAAAGGGATCCAGACCGGTCAACCCATATAGCTGCTTTTCCTGGGGTGCGGGCAATACCGGGTTATACGATGGGAAGGCTATGCTCCCCTTATCTACAGTCGAACTGAGCGGAAAGGCCACGCATTGACCCGAGAAGTTGGCGCACTGGCTTGGATAAAAACTGTTCGTCCAATTGAAGGCGTCGGACCAACCAGGGTCGTTGACAGCGCCCTGGCCGGGAGCATTGATTTGGTTCACCGCGTCAGTATAGAAGACGTCGTAGCCGCCTCGAATGACAGTGGAATTACTGCCGAAAGGTGACCAGGCAAAATTAATCCGCGGAGCAAAATCATTATAATTCGGAGGCCCAATGGCGCTTCCTCCCCCTGGCCATCCCGGGCTGCCTTCATAGATCATCTTGCCCGGTAAACCAGTCTCGGAATTCGGACAGGTAAGGCAGAAATTGGAGAAGGGATGCTGGCGCACGGAAAATGCGCCCATAATGTCGTAACGGAGCCCATAGGTCAGCGTGAGTTTTGGCGTGATATGAAACTCATCCTGGCCATAAAACCCCCAGGAATTCCAACGCTCGTAAGGCGAGGTCGTCAAGCCGGTATTGGAGTTTCCATCGTTGGCCACGGCGCCCATCATAAACTGCGCCAGCCCACTACCACCGAGGCCGGTGTTGGGATCTTGCACCAGACCCCCTTGGAAGCTGAATACCGTAGGGAAGCCACTCTCATAGGCCGAATGTTCCAGCCGGTACACGAACCCCGTCTTGAGTGTGTGGCGGCCTAGAACCTTGGTCACGTTGTCGAGAATCGTGTAGGCTTCGGCGGTCGTAATCATGTCAACCCAGGATGTTGGCCCGAAACTCAACGCAGCGCCTCCCGGAGTGCTCATCGCAAAGTTCGGAGAGGGGTAGGGGGATTGGACCGGGATCTTCAGCGGCTGCAACACCTGCTGCACTTGGGTTTGGTCCGTGATGCTGTTGGGGTAGGGGTGGGTGGGGTGCGTGGTCATGAACTGCCGGGTGAAGCTGGCGCGAAATTCATTGATCAGCGATGGGCCGAGCGTGTAGGTATTCCCTAGCGCGATGACTTGATTCGCAAAGTCCACAGGATAGTTCGAACCGAATCCCGTCGAATCCATCGGGAAGGTCGCCCCCGTCCAGGGCACCCGGTAATTATTGGAGCTTCCGGGGCTGAACAGCCATTCCACAAAATACCGGCTCTTTTGGCTCCACGCTTCGTCAACCTTAAGTGAAATGTTGTCGTTGTCCAAGCTGCTTCCTACCGGACCCAAATAGTTGCTACAAATCCTGGTGGCCCCGCCACTGGCGAGCGGACAACTGCTCAACGGGTCCAAGTAATTGGGCAGGGGGAACGAGTTGGTAAAGAACTTGGCCGTGGGATCCAGCATGTTGGCGGGAATAGCCGTCGCAAAATTGCACGTACTGGCGCCGGTTGCCGCACCCGCCTCCACGGAGAAATTTGTGCATCCCTGCGCTCCATACGGATTGCCCGGCACCGGCGTGCCGAACGCCGTTCTCTGGAACTCTCCCGAGGAGTTAGGGCCGACCGTGGAATACGGATTCCACAAGCCGCCTGAAATCACGTTAGGATCTTCACTGAAGTCGCCCGCCCGCATGGCTGCAGTGGGAACGGTGAAAGTCTGGTTTCCGGCCTCGTGGAGAATGCTGGTATCCCAGGAGAAGAAAAAAAACGTCTTATTCTTTCCGTTATAGATGTGAGGCAGCACCACCGGGCCCCCGAGCGTGCCTCCAAAGTCGTTATAGCTCACGAGACCCTGAGGAATGATCTTACCCAGCGCATTGATCGAAGTGAATGGATCACGGGCGTTGAAGGCGCTGTTCCGGTTGTATTCATAGACGTTCCCATGCACAGCGTTCGTCCCGGATTTGAGCACGACGTTAAAGACTCCGCCTCCGGTGCGGCCGTATTCCGGGGCGAGCGCGTCCGTGATCACCTGGAACTCTTGCACGGCGTCGGGGGAAGGATTTACTGCAACGTTCTCGGCGAAACCGACCAGATTCAGGTTGCCGTCCAAGTACCAGGCGTTGTCTCCCGCTTGACCCCCATTCACGGAAAGATCTGAACCCAAAACGTGAGTGGGATCCGGAAAAGTGCCATATTCGCTATTGAAGCCAAAATTGCTTCCCGGAGGCCCTAAGACCGGGTTGACTCCGGGAATCAGATACGCTAACTGCTGCAGGTCTCTGCCTTGTAAGGGTATCTGTTGCACCAAGCGTGTGCCCAAGGTAGTAGAGGCATTCGTCGCTGAGCTTTCGACGAGCGAAGGAACCGCTGTCACTTCCACTTGCTGGCGCGTTTCTCCTAACCTCAACCGCGCATCGACTCGAATCATATGGCCCGCAGGAACTTCGATGCCGGTGATATCCACGGCCATGAAGCTCTTGGAGATGAAATGGGCGCGATACCGACCAGGAACCAAATCCACCACTCGATAGTAACCTGCATTGTTGGTTGCTGCCGGGGTCGAGAGGCCCGTTTCAGTCGAAGTGACGGTAACGTTCACGCCTGGCACCGCCGCTCCTTGTGGGTCGGTCACCATGCCTTCAATCGAGCCGCGATTTAGCTGCGCCCTGAGAAGCGGTCCCCACGCCATGAGCAAGGCCACTCCTAGAACTGCAAAAAGCATCCGTCGGAAGAACATAACCCCTCCTTCCATTTTGATCACTCAGAGGTTAGCGCACCGGAGTGTCAGCTCAGCTATTCACTCCGCTTTACGCTTTATCTTCGCCTGCGACTGTTCTGAACGTTCAATTGCGTCAATCTTAGATCGCCTCTTTAGAAAATCCATCGCTTTTGGGCTAGCTCGCAGCGAGTTGACGCCCAGGCTCTGGCCCTGGTTTTATCAGTGCGATCACGGGAACTGGCTGAACAGGTCGCTCAGATCTTGTGCTCTGGCGGCATCCCGCAGGAACGGCTTCACGCCGAAGATCTCCTGCAAGGTGCGGAGCGTAGAGCCGTGAGTATAGAGCGCCTGGTCCGTGTAGCCACCACCTTTGGCGAAAGGCGAGACCACGATCATGCCGACTGGGCCATCGCTGACGATGAACGCGTCATCGCCTTCGTCCCAGATGATAAAAATCGCGCCCCCATTCTGGTACGCGAAAGAGCTCATGATTTGCGGCACGTACGTGGACAGCCAAGTATCGCCTTGCGCTATTTGGCCCGCCGGGGAGCAGACGTTGTGCATGTCATCGCAGACATTCGGCACAATGAAGTTGTAGCGCGCGACGCTGTTGGTCTTCAAGTCTCCACCCAGCTCCGTGAAAGGCCGCACGTGCGCAATGCATTCAGCGGATTGCGGATTCAGGCCGTCGTTGATGTCATTGAAATAGACAAACGGAATGTGTTCGACATCGGCTTCGCTAAAATCAAGCGGACAATCCTTACCGGAGAGATTTTCAACGTAGGCCTTCCAGGAAATGCGTGCATTTTCCAGAAGCTTCACCAGATGCTGGTCTGTATTCAGTTGCGGTTGACCGGGCTGCGTGTCCTGCAGGACACCGAAATTGGTCCCTGCTTCCAGCCACAAATAATTCGGCTGGCTGGGGTGATTGCCGGGAGGGTTACTATAGTTCCCGGCGTACGACGACATGGGTAGCAGCGTGTTGTTGATATACGGGGCAGATGCGTTGCCCTTGATGTTTTGATTATCGACGTCACCCGTCCAGTTGTGATTCTCCATCATGATGACAAAGACCGTCTGGATGTGGTGTGTTGTCGTATCTTCATAGCTTGGCTGTGCCGGACCCTCCTGTCGATGGAAGCCGTTCGCGGAGCCCAATGCTCTTATTCCGTTCGGCAAGCCGAGCGCAGCCAACAAGACGAGGGCAACAAAGCAACCAAACATGGCCGGCCAACGTACGGTCCCAGAGAGATGTTGACGCTTGTGTCCACCGCCCACTTTCGCCTCTTTTTCTAGTTTCATTGTCGTCTCCTTGGTTTAAATTGCTACCGGCTAAGGCCGATGGGATCAAACCTGGCACATTGGATAAAACTCGATGATGTAGTTGAACCCTGCGCTCAGCGCCGTTAAGCTTTTACACGACCGACAGCCGGGCCCGTGTTCCAGTCCATTCGAGACACGAACCTCACTCCGAAACCGTAATTGCTTCCTCAAAACCTCCTTGCCCGCCACGGAGGAAGATAGTTCATGCCGCCAACTGTGACTGTGGCTCGTTGATGTGTCAAGCGGTATCTGGTACACTTGGCGCCATCGTTCAATGGGTTGAACACATTCTGGCCGGGGAAGGTCATGATCGCTGCGTCCAAGGGCTACTCAGTACCATCGATCGACCGCGCTCTCACAGTTCTCGAGTTCCTCGGCGAATCCAAACGTGGATTTTCGCTCTCTGAAATCAGCCGAAGGCTTGGCCTCCCGAAAAGCTCAGCCCACCTGGTCCTGACGACGCTCGAACATAGAGGATTCCTCCAGAAGAATACCCACACGGGGCGGTATTCTTTTGGCCTGCGGCTGATCAGCCTGAGTCGAAGCGCATTGGAAAACCTGGATTTGCGCGAGGAAGCGAGGCCTTTCTTGCAATCCCTGATGCAAAAGACCGGTCTGACGGTTCACATGGCCGTGCTGGAGCGGCAGGAGGTAGTGATCATCGAAAAGGTGGAGGCGCCCGGGCTGGTTCGAGTGGCGACATGGATTGGACGCAGGCTGGACGTCAATTGCACCGGAGTCGGCAAAGCGATAGTGGCTTTTCTCCCCGCGGATGAACTTGAAAAGCTGGTTCGATCCAAGAGTTTCGCCAAGCATAATGAATATACCCTTACTTCGGCCAGCACTCTGAAGCGCGACCTCACCCAGGTGAGGGAGCTAGGATACGCCTTGGATGACGAAGAGGACGAGATCGGGTTGCGTTGCATCGGGGCGCCGGTATTTGACGACAGCCAGAAAGTTGTGGCGGCGATCAGCGTCGCCGGAACCGTGAGCCAGATTCCCATCGATCGCGTTCGGAGTTTGGCGTCAATGGTGAAAGAGGCAGCAGCATGCATCTCTTCGCGCCTGGGTTATGTGGTGCCAGGTTCCGAGTCAACCCCGCCGCCTATATGAAATCTGGAAGATGAGGGGTTTCGCGTCCGGAAAGAGCTTGTCGTATCCGCGTTCTCAGCCACGTCCGATGACCTCCGACGGGTTCACTGCCGCGTCCCTCAAGCGGGGTGCAGTTCCCGGCGGTGAACCCGATATTCTTACGCTTGGCACTTGCCATTCCGCTCTTCGGCATGCCCGACCGAAGGTAAGGGAATGATTTGGGCCAGCAAGTGAATCGCCGGGCAAAAGCCGGCTCAGTAGTCCTGAAGGGAAGCCATGATCATTATTGACGCTCACCTTGATTTGTCCTGGAACGCGCTGAACTGGAATCGTGATCTGACACGGCCAGTGTCTGAAATTCGGAACCTGGAAGCCGGGATGAAAGAGAGGAATCGCGCTACCAATACCGTAGCTTTTCCCGAGATGCGAAGAGGCGAGGTAGCCGTTTGCCTTGCCACGCTCTTAGCGCGCGCCAGCCATTTGAATGAGGACAAACTTGATTACAGAAATCAGGAAATTGCGTATGCCATGGCCCAGGGCCAGCTCGCCTATTACCGCCTGATGGAAGAACAAGGGCGGCTTCGAATGCTGAAGGATTGGCCCGCTCTGGCGGCCCAGATCAGCAACTGGAAGGAAACCGGCGGGGATTCGGCTCCCCTGGGGTTCGTTCTGAGCATGGAAGGTGCGGACCCCATCGTCTCTCCCGCCCAGGCGCCGCAATGGTGGGATGCAGGATTGAGGGTGGTCGGGCTCGCCCACTATGGCCCCAGTGCTTATGCGCACGGCACGGGATCCCCTGGCGGGCTCACCGCCAGAGGGCGGTGCTTGCTAGAGGCGATGGAAGAGACCGGCATGGTCCTCGACGTCACCCACCTCGCGGATGACAGTTTCTGGCAAGCTGCGAATCGGTTCCAAGGTCCGGTCCTCGCCAGCCACAACAACTGCCGTTCCCTGGTTCCTGGCGACCGGCAGTTTAGTGATGATCAAATCCGCTACCTGATCGACCGAGGCTCTGTGATCGGTGCTGCCTTTGACGCCTGGATGCTTTATCCGGGATGGGTTCCCGGAGAAACCTCCAATTCGGCGGTGGGCCTTGAGGCGGTCGTCGATCAGATCGATCATGTTTGCCAACTGGCGGGGAACGTCCTGCATGCGGCAATCGGAAGCGATCTCGATGGAGGCTTTGGGACCGAGCAGTGCCCGCGAGGCCTCGATACCATCGTTGATCTGCAAAAGATTCCCGGCCTCCTGCGCCAAAGAGGTTATTCAGAAGATGATGTAGAGGCCGTCATGTACGGTAACTGGCTGCACTTCTTCCAACACGCCTGGACGAACCGGTGATGAGGCTTTCAGTGGTCGCCCCCAGAAGGACCACCGCAGGTTCCGCTCATGATAGGACGATGGCAACGTGAGGTCAAACCGAAGAGAAGCTTCCTGGCGGCTCTGCTCAGAGGTCGGCCGGGGCGGCGGGAATTGGCGGCTTCAAGAAATCTGCGAAGACCGTTGCGCCGCGATAGATGGCTGAAGAGCCAAGCTCCTCTTCAATTCGCAGCAGGCGGTTATACTTGGCGAGGCGTTCCGAGCGCGTGAGGGCGCCAATTTTGATCTGGCGGGCGCCCGTGGCAACAGCCAGATCTGCAATTGTGGTGTCCTCAGTCTCGCCCGAGCGGCCGCTCACCACGGTGCGATAGTTGTTTTCTTTTGCAATTCGCACCACTCCCAGCGTTTCGGTGAGCGTCCCGATCTGGTTCATCTTGACCAGGACCGCATTGGCAATTCCACCGGCAATTCCCGTCCGCAAGCGTGCCGGATTCGTGGCAAACAGGTCGTCGCCAACCAGTTGAACACTTGACCCCAGCTTGCGTGTCAACGAATGCCAGCCGATCCAGTCGTCTTCTGCCAGGCCGTCCTCGATCGACAGGATAGGGTAGCGTCGAGACCAATCCTCAAGGCGGCCGATCATTCCGTCCGAACCGATTTTCACGCCTTCAGCAGCCATGTTGTAGCTGCCTTGTTCCCAAAAATGGCTTGCGGCCACATCCACCGCAATCGCCGCATCGCGGCCTGGAACAAAACCTGCCGCCGCGATAGCTTCCACCATCAGTTGAAATCCCTGTTCGTTGGTGCTGAGTGCCGGCGCATAGCCTCCTTCGTCGGCCACGCCCGGCCGGTAAACACCGCGTGACTTGAGGACATCACCCATAGCCCGGTAGATCAATGCGCCGTGGTGGATTGCTTCCGAATAGCTCCCGGCGGCGATAGGAATCACCTGATAATCCTGAAAGTCGATGTTTCCTCCGCCGTGCATACCTCCACTCATGATGTTGATCATCGGCACAGGAAGCTCCGCCGCCGAATCGCCGCCAAGATACCGGTAGAGCGGAAGCCGCGAGGATGCCGCCGCGGCGTGCACCACAGCCAGGGAGACACCGAGCAAGGCGTTGGCCCCGAGCCGGCACTTATTTTCCGTGCCGTCGAGTTGGATCAGCATCCGATCCACGCCGGCCTGGTCCAGCGCTTCGTGGCCGCGCAAGGCTTCCGAAATTTCACCGGTCACATGGGAGATGGCCTTGAGCACTCCACGCCCGTGATAGCGGTGCAGGTCGCCATCACGCAACTCTATCGCCTCGGTTTTTCCGGTGGAGGCGCCAGACGGCACGATGGCGCGGCCCAGAGCGCCGTCCTCGAGTAACACATCCACTTCCACCGTGGGATTTCCCCGCGAGTCAAGCACTTCGCGCGCCCGCATCTCATGAATTTCAGGCACGCGTTTCCCTCAGCACCCATTCGAAGACGGAGTTCAAATGCGGCGGGGGTTCCAGCAGGATGCGTTTGCCGACGCTCCGCACGTGCCCTTTTGTCGCTTCATTCTGGATATATTCCACCGGCGATTTGCCGTCGACGCGGGCCAGCATCAAAGCTCCCAAGTGTCGAATCGTCATCAGCTCAAGGTCCTCACCGCCTGCTGGCTCGATGCCGGCGGCAAGAGAACGCCAGAACGCACCGGCCGCACTCAGGTAAAGCTTTGCGAACTGCGGCTGATGAATGGCCTTTAACAATAAGTGGTTCAGCAGGAAACCGGAATCGAACGCTGGGTCCCCCCAGTGCACTAC
>JBOGKI010000018.1:0-19023 GCA_050745605.1 Terriglobia bacterium
CTTGCGCGCCCGTTGGTCAAAAGGCCAGCGGGGAGATTCTCTCCAGCGCACCCGTGGGCGGCATAGACGCGGCCTTCAGCCGCCACCAAAAGCGGCTTGACCCTGGGCGCCGTCATTCCCGCGAAAGCGGGAATCCACCCGCCGGTGATGGACTCTGCATGGGATTCCCGCTTTCGCGGGAATGACGGTCTCCCTCGTGTAGTGTCCACCATTCCTCGCCACTCGGAGATTAACACCTTCCTGGCGCACAAGATCTGCCGAGACCTGGAAATTCCAGAACGTGGCCGCGATTAGCAGCTATTCCTTTCCTTGTTCTCACGCCAACCGTAACTCATCGCAAAAGCCCTTCGCGCCAGTGTCAACCTCCGGTTTCACAAAACGGCAACGCGCTACAATGCTATCCCGAGGTGGCTTCGGGACGGATGGAATTGACCTGATGTTATCCTGTTGCGGCTGGGAGGATTCATGGCGGAGCAGGAAAGGGAAAACCAGAAGATAGAAGGGCTGGCGAATAAGAATTTGAGGGCGTGCGTCTACTGTGGTTCAAGCCGACAGTGTGATCCGGCCTACCTGGACGCCGCCAAGGTTTTGGGAAGGCAGCTCGCAAAGAATCGGATCACGGTGGTTTATGGCGGCGGTGGCTCTGGCTTGATGGGACGCTTGGCCGACGGCGCCCTGGCTGAAGGCGGCGCCGTCATTGGTATTCTGCCGCGCTTCATGGATGAGCTGGAATGGGGACACCGGGGTCTGGCCGAACTCCGGCTTGTGAATGACATGCATGAGCGCAAGCGCCTGATGATCAGCGGAGCCGATGCCGTGATTGCCTTGCCGGGCGGCTGCGGAACCTTGGAAGAGCTGCTGGAGGCCATCACGCTGAAGCGCCTGGGGCTCTACCGGGGGCCGATTATCCTGGTCAACACCCTCAGGTTCTTCGATCCCCTCATTGAAACGCTGGACCGGTGCGTAGCACAGCGATTCATGCACGAAAGGCACAAGTCGATGTGGACGGTTGTGGCGGATCCAGAGGAAGTAGTCGGGGCAATCCAGAGCGCCCCTTTGTGGGATGAAGATTGCTTGAAATTTGCGGCACTGTAAGGCCGTCTCGCCCATGCCTGGACGAATCGGCGGTTCGGACCATGCCGGTCTCCCCACCACAATTTCTCAGAAGAAAAGGCCTCTCGCGAAGCGGCCAGGCCGCGACGAAGCGAAAGGCCGGCGTGGTGTGAAACCCAGCCCGAAGCCCCCAGAGTTATTGGATGAGTTGTCAGCGAAGTAATCCCCGCCGTCACCCCTTCTATCGCCTTCATTATGCTCCTGATAAATTTTTTAACTCCACGCTTGACAAGGCAGCAGCGAAAGAGGTACATTAGCACTCTCAGGGGTAGAGTGCTAAGTCGCAGCCTCTGGGATCTGCAAACTGGGGTTACCGCACAAAATACCTCTGCGATTCAGCCGCGATCTGTCGTTTGATCTGGCTTGGTGCACTGGGGCCAAGGCATTCTGACGATAGTAAGGCGGCAAATATAAGCTTAAGTCAGGAAAGGAGATAGCAATATGAACGTTAGACCGCTTCATGACCGAATCCTTATCAAAAGGGTCGAGGAACAAGAGAGCATCCGGGGTGGTATTATCATCCCAGATACTGCCAAGGAAAAACCCCAGGAGGGCGAAGTTGTTGCCGTCGGTACCGGAAAGAAGACCGATGAAGGCAAAATAGTGCCCCTGGATGTTAAGGCGGGCGACCGGATCCTTTTTGGAAAGTATTCCGGCACCGAAATCAAGATCGAGGGTGAAGATTACCTGATCCTGCGTGAAGACGAAGTGCTCTGCGTGTTTGACTCGGCGAAGCATTCCGCCGCCGGCGGGAAGAAATAGGACCACTCGCGGGATTGCTCTGTGCCAGCCGCTCGCGCGCCTGGCCGTGGAGCAAACCCCAACCCAATCCACCGACCTCTCGCCCGGGCGAGCAGGCGAAATGAAATTTGGAGGAATTCAAGATGGCAAATGCAAAGCAAATCGTACACGGCGAAGAAAGCCGTCAGGCGATTCTGCGGGGCGTGAATCAGCTCGCAGACGCCGTAAAGATCACGCTGGGTCCGAAGGGCCGCAACGTGGTTCTGGACAAGAAGTTCGGTTCGCCGACCATTACCAAGGACGGCGTCACCGTGGCCAAGGAAATTGAACTGCAGGACCCCTTGGAGAACATGGGTGCGCAGATGGTGCGCGAAGTGGCTTCCAAGACTTCGGACGTGGCGGGCGACGGCACCACCACCGCCACCGTGCTGGCCCAGGCAATCTTCCGCGAAGGCGTGAAGACCATCGCTGCCGGAGCCAATCCCATGGCCGTGAAGCGCGGCATTGAGTCCGCGGTCCGCGCCGTTTGCGGCCACGATGAAACAACCAAGGACGGCTCCAAAAAGCACGTGAAAGGCGAGCTGGAGAAGTTCTCGAAAGAAGTGAAGGAGAGCTCGATGATCGCCCAGGTGGGAACCATTTCCGCTAACAATGACCACACCATTGGCTCCATCATTGCCGAGGCCATGAAGAAAGTCGGCAAAGACGGTGTGATCACGGTTGAGGAATCGAAAACCATGGAGACGGCCCTGGAAGTGGTCGAAGGCATGCAGTTCGACCGAGGCTATCTCTCCCCCTATTTCGTCACTGACCCGGAGCGCATGGAATGCGTGTTGGAAAACGCCCTGATCCTGATCCACGAGAAGAAGATCAGCTCCATGAAAGATCTGCTTCCCTTGCTCGAGCAGATCGCCAAGTCCGGCAAGCCGCTGCTGATCATCGCTGAGGAAGTGGAAGGCGAAGCTCTGGCCACTCTGGTGGTGAATAAGCTGCGCGGCACGCTGCAGTGCTGCGCGGTGAAGGCCCCGGGCTTCGGCGATCGCCGCAAGGCGATGCTCGAGGACATCGGTATCCTGACGGGCGGCAAGGCCATCAGCGAAGACCTGGGCATCAAGCTGGAGAACGTGAAGCTGGATGATCTGGGCAAGGCCAAGAAGATAACCGTCGATAAGGATAACACCACGATTATTGAAGGCGGCGGCAAGACCAGCGACATCGAAGGCCGCGTCAAGCAGATTCGCGCCCAAGTCGAGGAGACCAGCTCCGACTACGACCGCGAAAAGCTGCAGGAGCGGCTGGCGAAGCTGGTGGGCGGCGTTGCCCAGATCAAGGTGGGCGCGGCGACTGAGACCGAGATGAAGGAAAAGAAAGCTCGGGTTGAGGACGCCATGCACGCCACCAAGGCGGCTGTCGAGGAAGGCATTGTTCCCGGCGGCGGCGTGGCCCTGGTCCGCTGCATCCCGTTGCTGGAGAAGCTCAAGGCCGAGGGTGACGAGCAGATCGGCATCAACATCGTGAAGCGCGCTCTGGAAGAGCCGCTCCGTATCATCTCCCACAACGCCGGACACGAAGGCGCCGTGGTGATTGAGAAGGTCAAGACCAACGCCAACGCCAACTTCGGCTTCAACGCGCAGACCGAAACCTTCGGCGACTTGGTCGAGATGGGCGTCATCGATCCCACCAAGGTGGTCCGCACTGCGTTGCAGAACGCGGCATCCATCGCCTCTCTCATGCTGACTACGGAAGCCCTGGTAAGCGAAATTCCTGAAAAGGAAGATCGGCACGCGGGCGCTCCGGGCGGCGGCATGGGCGGCGGCATGGGTGGCGGGATGTACTGAGACAGCAGGGTAGCCACGGCGAGCGATTTTCTCGCCAGGGGCTCTTTTTGGTGGGAGATCAAAAGCCCACCGCAGGCAGTATTCAAGGGCGGGGAGCTATTCCCCGCCCTTTTTGTTTTTGGAGGAGCCACAAGGGGTCCTTCGTGGGTCGCACAGACATGCGGGAGTTTGGCATGCCTGAGATCCCCGGACGTTTGGGTTATAATCCCCGTTTAAAGCCAGTTAGACCGCAAAGGCAGCGAGGGGGAATGCGATGAAGATCGAGGTTGAATGGAGCAAGCCCTATCGCTTGCGCGATGGCTCAGATCAGAACCTGACCTATGCGTGCAGCGAGTTCGACTCTTTCCCTGAAGGCCCCGGGGTGTACGTATTTGCCCGTCGGCATGGGAATAATGCGAGTCCGTTATATATCGGTCAAGCATTGCGGCTCAAGAAGCGAATAGCCCATCAGTTCAATAACAACAGGCTCATGAATGGAATCCAAAAAGCGCAGGCTGGCAAGCGAATTCTGTTGCTCGGCCGGCTAATGCGTCAACAAGGACAGCAAGTAGACCGCGCGCTGGATGTCCTGGAGTCTGCCCTCATCGAATATGCTCTTTCGCAAGGACACGACTTGCAAAACAAACAGGGAACCAAAACGCCTGTGCATGTTATCAGTTTTCGTGGTAACCGAACCTCCCGACACATTGCTCCTTTGCATATGCCCGTGAGAAGAAAAGCGAAATAGACAATGGCATGTGCGTGGCGCAGACGCGACAGGGTGTGGCATGTCTGCGATTTCCTAGTGCGGGAATCAAACGCGATTCTTCTGCATGGCTTTGAAACTCGACTATCAAGAATAGCAAGATGAACCAGCAGCAACGCCACGAGTTAATCCGGCTCATCAACCACCCGCCCCGAGGCGGCAAAATCGCCGCCGCCAGGGATTTCGGCATCGATCTGACGCTGCGGATTCGAAGGCTGGAAATGACGCCTACGGAGCGCATTCAGGAGCTTGAGGCGGCGCAAACGTTCGTGGAGCAACTGCGCCGCGCCAGAAGCTTGAGCGATGAATCAATTCGCGCGCAGTCTTGAGGTTTTGCGCGATCGAGCGCCGTCGATTTCAATGTTGGTTTTGCTCGTCGGCTAGTCTGAAAACAGGGATCCCGTCTGCGGCGTGCCCGGCGCGGTGGCGCGCGGGGAAGCAATAGCTTTTAGCTGGCCATAATGTTCGATCAGAGCCGGTGGCGGAGCAACCAGCTTGCCGGAAATCAGGTTTTCCACCTGGAAGGCGTTCACCACGGATTTGGCGTCCGGGTGATTGTTGGCGATTACATAGACGATCTTCGTCTTTCCTGCAATCTCCTCGATCCTCTTAACCCAGGGGACCAGCTCCTCCACGCTGTAAAGATAGTCATAGCGTTCGCTGGCATCCTGATTCTTCACAAACCAATGTTCTGCGTTTCTTCCGTGAACGCGGACGTATCCAATGGGGCTGGTCGCATGAGCGGAGGGGCGCAAGGATTTTCCGATGACCGGCTGGTCGATGTTGCAAATTCCAACCCCTTGCTCGCGGAGCCATGCCAGGATTTCAGGATCATTCCACGAGCCGTGCCGGACTTCCACCACCAGCGGGTATTCGCCGAACCGCCGCATAAGATTCGCCAGGTAGGTGCGGCGCTCTTCCGTATTCTTAAAGGACCAGGGAAATTGAAGAAGCAGGGCGCCGAGGCGGTTTTCCTCGACGAGCGGCAAGAGGCCCTGCCGGAAGGTTTTCTCATCTTCCGCCGTGGCGTTTCTTTCGTGTGTAAATCCGCGCCAGAGCTTGGCGGTGAACTGGAAATCTGGATGGCGCTCGACTTGGCCGATCCACTTTCTCACCCACTCGGCGCGCGGTGGCCGGTAAAAGGACGAGTTGATCTCCACGACGCTGAAGAACTGCGCGATGTAAGCCAGTTCCTGAAATCCGCGGGGGCGAGGCTTGGGATAAAAGATACCGTTCCAATCAGGGTATGACCATCCGGCGAAGCCGATGCGGACGGCGGCGCGGTGAGGAGACGGCGTGCTCATGGTTTTGACAGTGCCATTGGTGCTGTTGGCCTGTCAATGCCGTGAAAGCTGTCAGCGATCAGCTTTCAGCGGTCAGCGAAACCATGAGCGATAAGTGACCAGAATATTCACGCTGATCGCTGATGGCTGACCGCTGATGGCTGACCGCTCATCAGTGAAAATCATGCGAGGGAACCTCGGGCTTGGCGCCGGCGAGCGGCAAGATGCGCTCGGCTTTCACGGAGATCACGCGGTCCTGGTTCTGGAGCATCCCTTCGATCAGCAGAAAGGGTTCCTGGGTGAGAGTCACGCGTTCGCGCTCGAAAAGGTCCGGCGTGACAATAGCATTCGCAATGCCGGTTTCGTCTTCGATGGATAGGAACACAAAGCCTTTGGCGGTGCCGGGCCTTTGCCGGCAGATGATGCATCCGGCAATCCGCACGCGCTTGCCGTGGGGCGCGCGGCTAAGGCTGGCCGCAGTCCACACGCCGAGAGCCTGCATTTCCGCGCGGCGCCAGGCCATGGGATGCCGTCCCACAGTGATACCCGTATCGCGGAAATCTGCCACCAAGCGTTCTTCGGGAGTCATGGGAGCGAGCGGCGAGGCTGGCGCCGGCTCTTCGAGTTTTTCCAGCAGCCGGCCGGCCGGCCTTGTGGCTCGCTGCGTCTGCCACAACGCATCCCGGCGATGGAACGGATGTGCGATTCCGCCAGAATCGGCCAGTGCCCCTGTGAACGAATTGCCAAGCGGGTTGAGCGCGCCAACTTCAGCCAGCTTGAGAAGTTCCGCTTTGGCAAGCTGCGGGACGCGCCGGACGAGATCATCAATGGACGCCAAAGAACCGTGAGCGCGCTCCGCCACCAGCGCCCGGGCTGCCTCTTCTCGCAGGCCTTTCACGTAACGCATGCCCAGACGCACCGCCCACGCTTCACCTTCTTTTTCCAGCGTGCACGGCCAGTCGGAGCGCGTCACATCAATGCATTTCACCCTCAGGCCATGCCGCTGCGCGTCTTTCACCAGGGTGGCGGAAGAGTAGAAACCCATCGGTTGATTGTTCAGCATGGCGGCCGTAAAAGCCGCCAGGTAATGGCATTTGAGGTAAGCGCTGGCATAAGCCAGAAGCGCGAAGCTGGCGGCGTGCGATTCAGGAAAGCCATACAACGCAAATGACGTGATGGACAGCACAATCTGTTCCTGCGCCTTGCCGGTGATGCCTTTATTTTCCATGCCGCGCCGCAGTTTCTTCTCAACTTCCTGCATGCGCTTTTCAGAACGTTTGAAACCCATGGCGCGCCGCAGCTCTTCGGCTTCGCCTCCGCTGAAGCCGGCCGCGATCATCGCCATCCTCAATAACTGCTCTTGGAAAAGCGGGACACCGAGGGTGCGTTCGAGCACGGGTTGGAGTGAAGAGTGCGGGTAGGTGACCGGCTCGCGTTTCTGCCGTCGCCGCAGATACGGATGCATCATATTTCCCACGATCGGCCCGGGGCGAATGATCGCCACTTGCACCACGATGTCGTAGAAGCGCTCCGGCTTGAGGCGCGGCAGGCAGGACATTTGGGCGCGGCTTTCAATCTGAAACATGCCGATGGTGTCGGCCTTTTGCAAAGTTTTATAAACTTCTGGATCATCTTGCGGCAAATGCGCCAAATCCACCGGCTCCCCATAGTGCTTGTGGATGAGCTGTAAGGTGTCCTCAAGGACTGCCATCATGCCAAGCCCCAGAAGATCAATCTTGATGATGCCTATATCCGCGCAGTCATCTTTATCCCACTGAGCCACGACGCGTCGCGGCTGCGTTGCAGGCTCGAGCGGCACCACGGAATCGAGCTGGCCCTGGCAAACGATCATGCCGCCTGAATGCTGGCCGAGATGTCGCGGCAGGTCTTGAATGCTCGCGCAAAGGTCGAGGAATTGGCGGATGCGCGGATGGGTAAGGTCCAAGCCGCTTTGCCGGAAATGGTTTTCCAGTGTGTCGTGCGAACCTTGGTATTCCCAACCTCCCACCAGGCTCGCCAGACGGTCCAGCATTTCGCCGTCAAAACCCAGAACTTTGCCCACCTCACGCGCCGCGGAGCGGCCGCGATAGGTGATGACGTTCGCCGTCATGGCCGCACCCCGCTGGCCGTACTTTTCATAGACGTACTGGATGGCGCGTTCGCGCTGATCGCCGGACGGCAGGTCCAGATCAATATCCGGCCATTCGCCACGCTCTTCAGAAAGGAAGCGCTCAAAGAGCAGTCCCATGCCCACGGGATCGACAGCGGTGATGCCGAGCGCATAGCAAACCGCGCTGTTCGCCGCCGAGCCGCGCCCCTGAACCAGAATGTGGTGCTCGCGGCAGAAGCGCACAATGTCCCAGACGATCAGAAAATAACCTTCCAGCTTGAGCTTCTCGATCAGGGCCAGCTCCCGCTCTGCCTGCTGCCAGGCGGCATGGTTATCTCGTCCGTAACGGCTGAGCATTCCTTCTTCAGTGCGCCGACGCAGAAAGGACGTCATCGTATCGCCCGGTGGAACGGGATAACGCGGGAATTCGTAGCCCCGGTCCTTGAGGGTGAATTCGAGCCGCGAGGATAACTCCTGCGTGTTGGCCAAAGCTTCCGGCAAATCGGCAAAGAGCTGGGCCATCACTTCGGGCGGTTTGAGGTAGCGCTCAGAGTTGCGGGAGAGCAGCCGCCCCGCAGTTTCCAGCGTCTTGTGGTGACGGAGGCAGGTAAAGACATCGAAAACCTGCCGCTGCGCCGGCGCCACATGGCAAACTCCATTGGTGGCGATCAAGGGCAGGCGCAGGCTACGGGCGAGTTCCACCGCCGCCTGATTGCGCGCTTCCTCGGCTCTGTCAAAGTGGCGTTGCAACTCGACATAGACTCCACACATCCCGCCGCCCATTTCGAAGGTCCGCCGCAACTGCTCAAGGCATTGGCGTCCGCTTTCGATGCCGCCCTCGGCAAGTGCTGCGGATAAGGGTCCTTCTTCACCGCCCGTAAGGCAGATGAGTCCCCCGGCAAATTCGACGAGTTCCTCCGGGGCGACAGCGCCTTCGCCTTTCTTGGCGCGTAACTTCATGCGCGTGATCAGGCGGCAAAGGTTTTGGTAACCAACGCGTGTTTCAACCAGCAACGGGTAACGGAAACCAGCGGTGGAGGTGACTTCCGCGCCGATGTGTGCACGGATTCTGAGCTTCTCGGCAGCCATGTGAAGACGAGGCGCGCCGTAGACCCCGTCGCGATCCACCAGGGCGATAGCAGGCATCTCGAGGTCCGCTGCACGCTGAGCAAGATCTTCAGGCAACGATGCGCCTTCAAGAAAACTGAAGGCGGAGCGGGCATGGAGTTCGGTGTACATCGTCATTGGTCGCGCAGAAAACCGCATAGCATCCACATCGCGCCACTTGTCACTCGTCAGAACCTGTGAACAAATTTGAAGATGTCATGCTGAGCCCTTCGCTTGTCATCCTTCGCTGCCGCTCAGGATGACAGGCTCCATAGATTTTTTCACGCCTTCTCACTTGTCACTGCTTTTCCGCTCAGTCGTATTCCCCTTGCAAGTACCATTCGTCACGCGCCAGATCATAGTAAATGGAATACAGAGCCGTTGTTTTCCCCGTTCTAATTTCAACATCCCATTCTTCCCGGTCCCATTTTTCCTCTTCCCACCAGCCACCCGACTTGCGCCACGGCCCGGCCGCAAAGACAATCTTTCCACGAACCTGGGAAGAGAAAAGGCGCATGGGATGACCGGCGTCTAATTCCAGGCGGGCGGGCACGGGCGGACGGAAAAGGCGGAGCGCCATGGTGGAGGGCGCTTCATTTTCGGCAATTCGCCCGGTAATCTGAGGGGCTGGCAGCGCTTCTAATCGCGGTTGGCGCGGACCTTCAGGTCTGCGTTTTGGCGATGGCCCGTCGTTTCGCGAGCAGGGCGCAACAAGCGGCTCCCCTACGCCGTCACCCCCGCGGAAGCAGGGGTCTACCGCCTGGGTTCCCGCTTGCGCGGCAATGACTATGAGAGCCCGGGGTGACGCACACATGGCGTTGTGTGCCCGCCCGGCTTCAGCAGGGTTGAATTCTGCCATGCGGAAAGCATGTGGTCTGTGGGTATCCACGAGTTGCGGCGATCCCACGTTGCTGCTTCCCACCACGGCCGCGATGCGGGCCAGCGTCAATTCCAGTTTTTCAGGATCAGGCGCAAGAGGCGCAAACAGCCCGCCCTGGATAGGACGAGGCCGGGCGGGCTGAGCCATGATCTTGATTCTGGCAACCGGCGCAGGAGGAAGGTCGGATTCCAGCCGCAGCCGCCATAGCTTGAAGAAGAGCCGCGCATCATTCATGGGCGACGGGAAGTTCAAAGTACGCTCGTAACCGAGAGGCGAGAGACGAGAAACAAGAGACGAGTCCGGCGCCATGGCTCGTTTCTCGTCTCTTGTTTCTCGTCTCTCGCCTTTTGTCTCTCGTCTCTGTTCTTCCAAGGCAAGGCCTGGCTCAGGCTCCACACCTTTGACTAGGTCCAGCCGCAGTCGCATTTCTTGCGTGGCAAGCGACCGTATCGTAAGGCGCTTCGAAAGCCGGAGGAGCACGCTGGATAGAACAAAATCCAACTCATCGAGTGTTGTGGCCGGGTCTTCAAGCTCCCAGCCTTCTTCGAGCTGTTCCGCTTCCCGGGCGATCATCAGTGAACGGCAATACCCGCCGCGAGCCAGTTCCTGCAAACGCATGCCCTCCTGCCCTAACCGCTCTGAAAGCGGCAACGGAGGCAATCCCGCCAGTTCTTTCAGCCGGTAGATGCCCCACCGGTGCAGGGTGTCGAGCGTTTCAGGCTGCGGATTAAGAACACGCACGGGCAATTCTCCCAACTTTTGCGCTTCTTCTCCGGCTGGGATCATCGTGGCGCCGCGAAATCCGCGCGCCGCCAGGACGGCCGCATCCGGATTGGCGGCGAGGGCCAGATGAATCATAAGTCCCAGTCCTTCAGCTTGATGCAGAAGCTGAGTGGCGATCCTGGAAGGTGGCCCCAGGAGTTTCTCCAGGCCTTCGAGGTCCACAACAACAGCATCCGCTGCGGTGTCTTCAATGCGAGGTGAACAGGACCGCGCACAATCGAGGAGAGCCGCGTGCGTGGAGTCTTCTTGCGCCCTGGACCGGTGGCGAATGCCGGCAAGCGGTGCAGCCTGGGTCTGGGTCATGCCTAATACGACGCCCGCTTCGCAGGCCTTGCGGGTCGCCGCAATCACCCGGAGACAAGATGAGGAGCCATCTACCAGCGCCAGGGCTTGATCGAACCCTCCAGGCTCGTCGCGCAGACCCGCTTGAAGAAGAAAATCCGGCATGTAAAGACAGGCAAAATTCATAGACACAGTGACAAGTGGCAAGCAATCAGCGATCAGCCGTCAGCTATCAGCAAACGGAATTGATGTCGCGTTTTTCCCGAATGCTGAAAGCTGATCCCTGATTGCTGACAGCTTTTACATCAGCTCCACACGGCGCGCGCCTCTAAGGGGGCGCGTGCTCCCGGCTGGAACATGCGCCGCGAGCGGAGAGATTCAGCCTTCGATTGGAAGCCGGAGAGCAGCCGAGTGTGGGAAGGGCGGCACGATCCATGCCTTGTGGAAAGGCCCGGTGGGGCGGCTTTCCTGGAGATTTCCGGCCCTGCGGACCAGCGAACCGTTTCTGCCTCCAAGCGCACCACCAGCGCGGCTGAGGTCCCGGCCGTGGGCTCGCGTTCGAGCACGATGAGCGCGGTGCGCGTGTTTCTCACCATGCTGCGCAGGCGGAACCATGCCGAAAGAGAGATACGACGCATGAGGGAGGCAGAAACTCCCGCAAGGTCAACGGCCACTACCCCAAAGCCACCTCCTTCGAGGAGCAATTCCGCTGAACGCAGCGCCTGATCAAGCTCCCGGCAGCGTACCCATAGCAGGCGGGTTAAGTCCACGCCGGCAGCAACGGCGGATTGTGGGTCCAGTGCGTCCCGGCCATCCAGAAGCGCGCACAGCTCGCCGTTGCCTGCCGCCTCTACCAAGACAGATAGTAATAAGGCCGTGCGCCCTGAAGATTCCGGTCCGCAGATTTCCGTTAAGCCTCCATGCGGCAACCCACCGGTCACTTGATCGAGCGCAGGAATTCCGGTTGAAATTGTTTCAGGAGCGGCCGGTTGGCGATAAGCAAACGGCGCAGGAAATCGATCCCCCAAAGCAGATTCGACGTGGGCTCGAAGCAGAGCGGAATGCATAGGCAGAACCGTCGCACTTTCGCTTTTTATTCGCCATAGAAATTGTACGAACCCTGGGAGATCCTGTCAAGAACAATTGCACAGGGCTTTCCTCATTTTTTAATGGCTCCCACCCCAGCGGCAGTTCAAGTTGCCAGCTCGGGGATTCGGCCGACGGGCTGGGGCTGTACCGCGCGAGAATTTGCCTGCTGCCGCCAACCACCTATTTCTTTAACCATTTGTTTTCTGCAAGTTCTGGGAGTTTGGAGTAGCATCCTTATTTCTCCTTATTTTTCTATCGATTAACCCAGAAATGGCAGTTTGGCAAGAGATATTTCCACAGGCAGTACCAAGCTAAGTCATTTGTTTTAAGCAAAAGCATAGTTTGCAAAAAAAGGAATCCATTATAATCTTCGGGTTTCGCTTTTCATTCACCATGTTGTGCGGCTGACGCATACACACCCAGCCGCGCCGGCCCAAAAAAGCAAGATAGGCGCCAGCCGTCAATCCTGAATTGGCGAGGGGATTACTATTTGATAATATACTGGCCCGAAGGCAGAGTCAAGAGGTTTGAAGGGAAAGTCTCTGCAATTCTCTATCGGGTGAGATAGCTTGGGACGATCCGCCATCGACATTGCCAGTTCCGCACTCCACCCAGATTGGTCAGCAACAACATCGGCTCCTGCCCGAAGCCTGCCACCACCGGCTGAAACTGATGATGGCGCTCAGCTTCAGATCGACTGCAAGCTTCGAACTTCCTGCCAGCTCTGGGATTCCCAGGATCGTTCAACCGCGGCGAGCACCTGTGCCACTCGCAAAGCCTCCGCAAAGCCGGGCTGGCCTTGGCGGCCCTCGGCAATCGATTTCAGGAACTGGTGCGCTTCAATAGTTTTCAGATCCTCGTAGCCCAGGCCCACGCCGGGGCCGGGATTGAATCGCGCATGGAAGGGATACTCCGGCCCGGTGACAATACGGGCATAGCCGTCGTGAACGCCATTGCCGTCCGGGAGGAAGAGATTGAGCTCATTCATGCGCTCAAAGTCCCAGCTTAATGCCCCCTTCGTCCCATTCACCTCAAACGCCATCTGGCACTTCGGGCCGTTAATCACGCGGCAAGCTTCCAGCGTCCCCTGTGCGCCGTTGGCAAATTCCACCAGTAGCCCGGCATAATCTTCGTTGGTCACATCGCCCATCGGTCCGCCCGTAGCCACGCTGAAGTGCGTTCCCGCTCCGGGTGTGGGCAGCGGGCGGCGCGGGTAAAACGTCTGCTGATTGCCCACCACCCGCCGGATCGGACCGGCCAGCATCAGGCTCATGTCCACCACGTGGGACATCAGGTCTCCCAACGCTCCCCAGCCCGCGGATTGCCGCTCAAACCGCCAGGAGAGGACGCCGTTGGGATTCGCGGCATAACCCACAAAGAACCGGCCCCGGTAGTGAGTGATCTTGCCAAGCCGCCCCTGGCCAATCAGGTCTCGCGCGTATTCGACCAAAGGCGCCCAGCGGTAGTTGTAGCCCACGAACGTGAGCACGCGCGCCCGGCGCGCCCCGGCTTCACACTCCGCCGTTTCCGCCGGATTCCTTCCCACCGGCTTTTCGCAGAAGATGTGCTTCCCCGCTTGGGCCGCGGCGCTCACGATTTCGAGATGCAGGAAGTTAGGCGCCGTGATGTTCACCACATCGACGTCCGGCGCGTCAATCACGTCGTGCCAGCGCGTGCTGTGCCGCTCAAAGCCGAAACGCTCTCGAGCTTCTACGGCGCGCGATTCCACGTCGTCGGCGCAGATGACCAGGCGAGGCTTCGCCCCGCAGTCCGGGAAGCGATCCGCCGCCATCAAGTAGGAACGGCTGTGCACCGTGCCCATCCAACCCATTCCGATCACGCCAACACCCACCGTCACGGCCATTCCCGGCACCTCGAGCCCAAAGTTGCGGACTACTATACTGAATGGCTGCGATGGCGGCAATTCGAATGGCGCTGACCGAGATCGTGACGTGGAATGGTTGGACTTCGTAGTCACGGCACGCGTTCTGTGCCATGGGTACTTCTTTCTTTCGGATCTTGGATTTGCGATTTTGGCTTAACCTGCCTGGCTGTTACCAGTGGATGGCAAAGATGCTGGGATGCCACGGCCAACGGCTTTCTGACCTTGGGCAGTGTGCTGCCTGTGGGCAGTGTCCTAATTTGAAGTCGTGATGTCGCCTTCGGGCCGATGTCATCCTGAGCGCAGCGAAGGATCTCAGCATTTAATACCGGGATTCTTCGTCGCCTTCGGCTCCTCAGAATGACAAACCTGGCAGCAGCGAAATGCTGGACCGAATCAGGACACTACCCCTGTGGGCTGCCTTGACAGCGCAGAATTTTGTGTGACAAGCTAGCGACAACGAATTCCCTGCAGTGCGGGGACGAGTGCGCCATGGATGTTGAGAAGGCGATCCAGTTTCTGCTTGAGAACCAGGCTCGCTTCGATGCTCGTATGGAGGCGAATTTCGCTAAAGCCGAAGAACGTTTCGCTAGGGCCGAAGAGCGTTTCGCCAAAGCCGAAGAGCGTTTCGCCAAGGCTGAGAAGCGCATGGACCGGATCGAGCGCGTCGTGGCCCAGTTGGCTGCGACTGGGTTGAAGTTCCGCAACGAGATTCGGCGGGCTCAACTTGAGAGCGACCGCCAAATCAAGACTCTGGCGGAACTCCAGGCTGGAACGGATGAGAAGCTGAACACCCTGATCGATATCGTCGATAAGACCATACGGCGAAGCGATGGCAGGAGAAATTAGGCGGGGTTTGCGCTAAACGGAGGGTGCTGGAAGCCCGGCCATGACCGTCCATCGCAGCGGACGATCGCGATCCGGGAACCCTGGTGATCTCGATCCGGTTTTATGCCGGTTGCGGACGCTCGCGGCCGGGCATGGCGGGAGGAGTCGTCTGCGGTTTTAACACCGGCGCGGGAGCAGCCTCAGCGGGAGGAGTAGGCGGCTCCGGCCGCAGGGGCTCGGGCAGGGGTTTCCCTTCCACCAGCAGCTTCACTTCGCTCCCGTCCAGCACTTCACGGACGAGCAGGGCCTCGGCGATCCGGGTGAGGGCTTCGCGGTTGGTGGAAAGAACCTGCCGGGCGCGCTCATAGCCGGTCATCACGAAGCGCTTCACTTCCTGGTCAATCTTGATCGACGTATCCTCGCTGAAGTCGCGTTGCGTGGCGATATCCCTGCCTAGGAAGATTTCCTGCTGATTCTTGCCGAAGGCAAGCGGCCCCAGGGCTGACATGCCGAACTCGCACACCATGCGCCGCGCCATCTCGGTGGCTTGCTCAATGTCATTGCCGGCGCCCGTAGTCACGTGGTTCAGGAACAGTTCCTCCGCCACCCGGCCCCCCATCATGATGGCCAGTTGCGACTCCAGGTAATCGCGCGTGTAGGTATGCTTGTCATCCACCGGGATCTGCATGGTGACGCCCAACGCCATGCCGCGCGGAATGATGGTCACTTTGTGCAGCGGGTCCGCGTGCGGCACCATCAGCGCCACCAGGGCATGACCGCTCTCGTGGAAGGCGGTGTT
This sequence comes from Terriglobia bacterium, assembly GCA_050745605.1. Taxonomy (GTDB): domain Bacteria; phylum Acidobacteriota; class Terriglobia; order UBA7540; family UBA7540; genus CALCEB01. The sequence continues at coordinate 15,481 of JBOGKI010000018.1, forward strand.
GCGCTTTTCTTCATCCGACAGGATCAGGGACTTGCGCGCCGCGCCCATCAGCACTTTGTCTTTGGCGCTTTCGAAATCCCACATGGTCACTTGCTTGCGGTTTTCCCGCGCCGCCAGCAGCGCCGCCTCATTCACCAGGTTAGCCAGGTCCGCGCCGGAAAAGCCGGGCGTACCCCGGGCCAGCACTGAAATGTTCACGTCTTCGGAAAGCGGAATCTTCTTGGTATGAACCTTCAGCACGCCTTCACGCCCGCCCACATCTGGCCGCGGCACCACCACGCGGCGGTCAAAGCGGCCCGGGCGGAGCAGCGCCGGATCCAATACGTCGGGACGGTTACTGGCGGCAATCAGGATCACGCCCTCGTTTGATTCGAAGCCATCCATTTCCACCAACAACTGGTTCAGCGTCTGTTCCCGTTCATCATGTCCCCCGCCCAGGCCGGCGCCACGATGGCGGCCAACGGCGTCAATCTCATCGATGAAAATGATGCAAGGAGCGTTTTTCTTTCCCTGCTCGAACAGATCGCGGACTCGTGAAGCGCCCACGCCCACGAACATCTCCACGAAATCCGATCCGGAGATGGAGAAGAAGGGGACGTTGGCTTCGCCGGCGATGGCGCGGGCCAGAAGAGTCTTGCCGGTTCCGGGCGGGCCGACCAGCAGTACGCCCTTGGGGATGCGGCCTCCCAATTTCTGGAATTTCTGCGGTTCTTTCAGGAAGTCGATGATCTCGTGCAGCTCTTCCTTGGCCTCATCCACGCCCGCCACGTCCTTGAAAGTTACCTTTTTCTGCTGGGTGTTCAGCAGCCGGGCGCGGCTTTTCCCAAACGAAAGCGCCTTGTTGCCTCCGCTTTGCATCTGGCGCATGAAGAAGATCCAGAAACCGACGAGAATGATGAGAGGGAGCAATCCGTTACCGATCCAGGAAAGCCAGGAACTGCCGGAATTATCCTTAATGACGACGCTGACGTTCTTAGCGAGGAGGTCCTTATAGAGATCGGGATAGTTTGCGGGGATGGTCGTCTTGAACTTGGAATTGTCCTTTTTCTGCCCGGAGACTCCCGAGCCTTCGATGGTCACATTTTTGATGTCACCCTTGGAGACGTCCGTGGTGAATTGGGTAAATGTCAACTCCGCCGGGCGCTCGCCAGTATTTGACTTCACGACAGCCCACAAAAGGAGCGCGGTGGCCACCATGACCACCCAAAAGAGAATGTTTTTAACGGCTGAATTCACAAACCTACCTCCCAGAGCTTCCTCTCCATCAGCGCACCCGAGCTACGCTCCCCTGCCTAACCGATTAGATGCATTCTGAGGCTTCCGCGTGCGGCGTGGCGGGCTGACGGCGGCAATGTAGGGAAGATTTTGGAATTTTCCCCCGCGCCCCAGGCCATAACCCACCAGATACCCGGATTGGGCTGCGAAGCCAAGATAATCCGCGGCCAGCCCGACCTTCTTGCGGCCGCTTTTCTCAAGCAAAGCGGCGGTGCGGAGTGAGCGCGGCCGCTGCATCGCAATCGAATTACACAGATAGTCCAAGGTTATACCCGTCTCCAGAATTCCATCCACCAGCAATACATCCTGCCCGGCCAATTGCGGGCGGTGAGAATAAACGATTTCCCGGAGCGGCACACCGGACATGGAACCATCCCGCATCTTGACGTTCAGGAAGTGGCACACCACGTCCACGCGCAGAGCGCGCATCAAATCCGCCACAAAAACAAAACTACTTTCGAGCACCGTCACCAAGTGGAGCGTGCGGCCGCGGTAATCGCGGTTAATCTGACGGGCAATCTTCATCACGCGGCGCCGGATTGCCTCTTGCGAAAAGAGCTTCTCCATACCACTGGCCGGGATACCTGAGGTCCCAGAGCCTGAGCCCAACTCTGCCCCTGCCTCATGGTGGCCTGCCCGAAAGCCCTCGGGAGGCTGGGCGAAAACTCCGACGTCGCACCGTGGGCTTAAGGCTGTCACAGCGGAACTCCTTTGCCAGGAAATTGCAATGGCTCTTCGCTGATGGTCAAAGTGAGCAAGCTGGCTGAAGTGACCGCAGCCGCCGTCGAGGGAGGAAAATTCCTCACCCAAACGATTTCGCTCCCATTCTCGAGGACCGGCCAAAGCCTGCGGCGTGAGGCCGGAATCTTCCGTTCTTGAAATAATTCCTTCAGTTTGCAGCTTCTCCGGCGCCCAACAGGTTGGAACCGGTCGCCGTCTCGCCAATTGCGGAGGACAAGACCGCCTTGAATCCTTGCCATGTCAAGCCTGATCGGACCCGTGTTCCTATTATACGCCGCATCTTTACCCTTTGTTTTAGGATTTTCGGCTACTTCAAACCGGAACTTTACGCCGAGAGCAGAAACTGCCACCTCTCCCGGTACGGGAACAGGGTAACCGTACGGCACGGCATCCACTCCCGGAGCCACCTGCCGGAAGGTCAGCCAGTCAAAATCCCGGCGGACTTCAAGCCCCCCCGTTAGTAGTAGACGCTTGCCGCTCAGTCCGGTTACAACAAACCGGAGGACGGATTCAACCTGAATGGCCGAAAGCGCCGGCGGCTCGCCCAGGGCCGAAGCCGCCATCTGACGAAGAACCCGGACCTGGAGAGCGCGAGGCATCTCCCGCAACGCCTGCAGCGGGATCTTTTCCTCCTGGCCTTCGCGAGTCCGCCAAGGTCGGGCCCGTTCGCGAGCCTGCTGGTCAAGCAGGTCTTCATCGTCACGCAGGTGGCCGGCAAGCTGCGCCAGATGGCGGACAATCGCCGGATTGAATTCGGTTTCAAGGCGCGGCAGAAGCTCATGGCGGATGCGATTGCGCAGGAAACGCAAGTTTAGATTGGAGGAGTCAGCGCGGAATTCAAGACGCCGGGCGCCAATCTCAGCTTCCACTTCGCCACGGGTGACGCCGAGAAACGGCCGGATGATGAGTCCGTCCAGCACGGGATGAATGCCTCCCAGCCCGCGCGATCCCGCCCCGCGCAAAAGGCGCAACAGAACCGTTTCCGCCTGGTCGTTGGCGGTGTGAGCCGTCGTGATCTTATCCACCCGGCCGTGGCGAAGGAGTGAAAAGAAAAACCGGTAGCGAAGCTCGCGCGCGGTGGCTTCGAGATTGCGCCGGGATTGACGCGCCACGCGGGCAACATCCGCTTCGGCGCGCATGAATTCAAGTTCCAGGCTCGCGGCCAACGCGGAAACGAAGGATTCATCCTGGGTGGATTCCTCGCCGCGAAGACGGTGGTTGAAGTGGACCACACTGGCGCGTAACCCTGCCTCGGCCGCAAAGCGCACCATGAAGTCGAGCAGCAGGACGGAGTCCGGGCCTCCCGAAACCGCCACGCCCACGCGCTCGCCTGCCCGGAAGACGCCAGCATGGCGCATCTCCATCGACCATCGGGCGTAGAGCTTCGATTGGCGATGCATTGCCGCTCCAGGGGGAAATGACTTCACCTGTTTACCTCCTGGATTGTAACACTGGTGCTTCCCAAAGCTCCTATGGCAAACGGGGGGGTAGTGGGTCAGTTTGGTTTCTGTAGCGGCGGTCTGTGAC
>JBOGKI010000019.1:0-18769 GCA_050745605.1 Terriglobia bacterium
GTCCAGATATTTACCGATCCTGCGCTCAGCAGCCTGGGGAGGGTCAGCCTGGGCCAGAGATAAGAGCGAGTGTTCCGGAATCCCAGGTGCTTCATGCGGGGAGTTCAAAACTTCCGTGAAGAATTGATCCAAAGCTGAGAGCGTGTAACGCCAAGCGTCTCCCTGATTCTGAATAAAGGCTTGAACCAGAGCGGCGCTGACCGATTTCCCTCCGTGTCGCCGGTAAAAGATGTTGCCTGCCAGGGGAGGGACATGAGCGAAGGAGCAGCGTTCGGTGAGAAAAATGCCAAGCTCAACATCGGGATTGACGTCCTCTTCTAAACGGCGGAAGAACTTCATGATCAGACGGTGGCCAAAGACGATCGAGGTGTTGCTTTGTTCCCGGTTCATTAAGGTAGGTTGGAGCGCCGCCTCTTCCTCCACCGGTCCGGCTAGGCCTTCGAACGCAAGGGTCCGGACAGCCTCGATCTCTCCCTCGCGGCCGCTGAACCTGGCGCAGCGCGGGATGGTCTTGAGGAGAAACAGGGAAAAGCCCGGATCCCATAAGGCGTCGCATAAAGCGTCGGCCTCCTCGTTGGCTTCGCCCGGCAGCCACAAAACCGGCATCGCCGGATTGCCAGATTGCAGTTGGGTCATTCGCCCGGTGGAAGCCAATTCAAGTGGCAGCGCGTAAGTCTCAGCGGCTCCCTCGGCATAGTCAACCCGGGCTACGACAAAGAACGCAGCCCACTCTTTCTCATCGGCCAGGGGCACAATGTCGGCAATGTGAACCAAAACGATCTCCCTGGCTTTGCCGCCGAACCAACGCTGTTTCTGCAGGAATTCAGGCAGAGCCGGCGGCAATCGCCGAGCCAGGTCGTTCCAGCCATATCCTCGATCACGCATCATCAATGCCTTTCGATTTGATGCGGACTCCTCAAGGGACGGAGGCTCTTCCCTCATGGGAACTCTTCCTCAGTTGGGTCCGGGCTCTCGCACTCTACGACCCTTACAAGTGGGATATTCCCTCGTCCTCTTCCTTGCGTTCGTCCGCAAATCGCCGTTCCAGGAGGCGTCGGGCCATGTCACGCCCTCCCAGGCCGAAGGCCAAAGCGAGGCCCAGCATCGTGGCGCCGAAAAAAATTGCAAAGGCAACAAGCACCACGCCGTGTCCCAAGCCGATCCTTTCCAATGCCATGGTCACGGCCAGAATCACGATGACGAACCGGACGGCGCCGCTCAGCAGCCGTGGCGATGAAGAGTTGGCGTTGACGGCTGCCAACAAGGCGGCGCGCGCCGCGAAGTTGGCGATCAACAATCCGACAAACAGGATCACCAAGGCCACAAAGATCTGTGGAATGAGCAGGAAAAGGCGGGAGATCCCCTCCTGAAGAGCGACGACGCCCAGCGCACTGACGCCAAACAGCATGAAAGCGACCCAAACGACCCAGAAAACCAGCCGCACCAGCAGGTCAGTGGGAGAGGGTAATGTCGTCTTCGGCATCATTTGCCCGAGACCCGCGCTCTCGAACAACGAGTTGAATCTGAAAAACAACAGGATGCGGCGCAGAATCACCCTCACGATCCACGCGATCACGAATCCGGCCACGATGATGATGGCCATGGCAAGCAGGCGGGGAAGGAATTCCATGACCATCCCCGAGAAGTTGGTGAGCATTTGGTTGAGACTTCTGACGATGAAACTTCCCATACATCACCTCACTGGCTCGCCCTCCAGCATTCAATCAAATACGGCTTCAATCGTTCGTATTCAACGCGGAGTGCTTTGAGCCTTTCCTCGAAGTGTTTGCTGTCAGCCTCATGGTTTTCATTGATAAAAGAACTGATTCGGCCGCGATACAACGGCATTAGAGCCTGAAGGATGTGATCGCGGCTCATGACTGAACGGTGAAATGAAACCGCGAATTCGTAAACTGCCCTGACCCAGAGGTCATCCGGCAGACAAAATTCTCCGTCGCTTAGTTTTGCAACTTCCCGTATTCTCTGGAGCGTATCCGCAGCAAGAATCGATTCGAGCACCGAAGCCAGCTCTTCAACGCCGACTTGAAACATTTGGTGCATGCGCTTCCGTTCGACGCGGACCGGCCGGAGTCCGACGGTCTGCTCGAACCCGAAAGCCGGAACCGTTTCCACCTGCTCCCGCGACACCCAGAAGGCCTGATGGATTTCCAGGCAATTGAACAGGCAGCCCAGGACCTGCTGAATGGTCATGGCGGGATCCGGGCGCCGTCGCGTCGAAGCATGAATTTTCGGTCCCAGGTAGGACTGGCAGAGCCGGAAGCCGCCAGACATCGCCGTGGTCGTCATCCAAATCTCGGCGCCCAGCCTCATGAAATTCTGGCGGAATACATCCTGGCTCAAATAGTGGGTGGCGAGGCGGCCGGAAAACGCCAACTCTTCACCGTAGGGTTCCTGTACGGCGTAGCCGTAGGCGGCCGTAATGAATGGACTCAAGATATGCTTAATCAGCAAACCGTCGAATTTCGGCCGAAGGTAGAGGGGGGCGACAAAATCAAAATTCTCGCGGTAGACCGGACGGATTAAGGCGTCGATCCACTCGGGAGTAATGCTTTCCAGGTCGGGTGATATGATGGCACAGGCTTTGGCTCGCAGCAGATCGGCCGCGGCCAGAATGGTCTGCAGTGCGCCCCCCTTGCCCCAGAGGTCCCGATACGAGGTCGTGAGCGTGTGCATGGTTCTCAGCGGCGGAGTTGACAGCAGGGTCCGAAAATCCTGGACCGACATGCCCTTGGTGAGTTCCGGCGTGCCATCCTTAGACCCTCCATCGGGGCTCACCAGCGCGGCCCGCTCCCTGGGAAAATACTTGACGAGTCCCACCTGGATGGCGCGAATGACGCGCTCAATAGTCTTGGAGTTGTTGAGCGTGGGGACGCCAACAAGAATGTCGACCTCACCGGCCGCTGTGATCTGGCGCGAGAACTCGTCCGACAGAAAGGTCTCTTCGTTCAAGGTCAGTCTCCACTTTCGGCCGCGGCAACGGCACGCTCTTTGGCGCCCCAACCCGCGCCTAAAATCTGCGCAGCCTGAACCAGTAAAACTGATACGGTCCCAGCGTTAAGAGATAGGAGGTTTCACCGATGCGAGGGAAAGGATTTCCGCCAAACATCTCAATCGGTATGGCTCCCCTGAAGCGCGAAAGGTCAAGCTCGACAGCCTGCGCTGAGCTCGAGAGGTTGTTGACCACGAGCACCCTCTCATTGCCCAACTCGCGTAAATACGCCAGAGCACGATGATTGGCCGGTGAAAAGAATTCGAGCGATCCCCGGCTGAACACCGGGCTGGACCTCCGCAGGCTGATGATCCGCTTCATCCAGGAGAGAAGAGAATGGGGCAGTCTCCTCTGCGATTCGACATTGACCGTCTGATATCCGTAAATGGGGTTCGAGATCAGCGGCAGATACAGGCGCTCCGGATCAGCATGCGAGAAGCCGGCGTTCCAACCGCCGCCCCATTGCATCGGCGTCCGAACGCCGTTTCGATCGCCCAGGTAAACGTTATCCCCCATCCCAATTTCGTCTCCATAGTAAATGATGGGAGTTCCCGGCAATGACATGAGCATGCCGTTCATGAGCTCGACCCGCCGCCGGTCGTTCTCGAGGAGCGGCGCGAGCCGCCGTCGAATCCCCAGATTGACTCGGGTGATCTTATCTTTGGCGTATTCATCGTATAAGTAATCCCGCTCTTCATCGGTCACCATTTCCAGGGTCAGCTCATCATGGTTGCGGAGAAAGATGCCCCACTGGCACGTTTCCGGGATGGGCGGAGTTTTCTGAAGAATATCGATGATGGGCTTACGATCCTCCAGCCTCACCGCCATAAACATTCGAGGCATCAGGGGAAAGTGGAACGCCATGTGACATTCGTCACCGGATCCCATATAAGCGGCCGCGTCCTCAGGCCACTGATTGGCTTCCGCCAGCAGAAATTTGCCAGCAAAACTCGCATCCATCCGCGCCCGGAGGAACTTGAGAACCTCGTGAGTCTCCGGAAGATTTTCGCAGGAGGTGTTTTCGCGTTCCACCAGGTAGGGCACGGCATCCAGCCGGAACGCGTCTACTCCCATGTCCAGCCAGAACTTCATGACGTTCCAGATTTCTTCCCGAACCGCCGGATTATCGTAATTGAGATCGGCCTGGTGGCTGAAGAACCGGTGCCAGTAATAGGATTTGGAAATCGGATCCCAGGCCCAGTTTGAGAGTTCCGTGTCGGTGAAGATGATACGAGCCTGGCGGTAACGGTCCTGCGTGGCGCTCCAGACGTACCAGTCCCGACGCGGACTGTTCTGTGAATGGCGGGCTTCCTGGAACCATGGATGTTGATCGGACGTATGGTTGACCACCAATTCGGTCAGCACGCCCATTCCATACCGGTGTGCCTGCTCCAGGAATAATTTGAAATCATCCAAAGTACCGTAGGACGGGTGCACATTCGTATAGTCGGAGATGTCGTAACCATCATCCTTCAGAGGTGAAGGGTAGAACGGCAGGAGCCACAGCGTGGTTACGCCTAGGTCGTGGAGGTAATCGAGCTTCTGCGCCAAGCCCCGGAAATCTCCGATGCCGTCCCCGTCGCTATCAAAGAAGGCTCTGACGTGAACTTCGTAGATGATGGCATCTTTGTACCGGACCGAATCAGCCTCAACTGGAGGATGCATTCCTGCGTTCACCCTTGCCCCGGATTTTACCCGCTTTCCCCCCGGCCCGTCGCAGCCGGCGCCACGCTCCATCACAGAAAGTAGTCGAGGTCATGCTCGGTGCGAATATGCCCCCACATGGAAAACGTGGGCTGGCAAGGTTTGCGGGTTGAGCTCGACGTAATTCCGGGACCCATGCCAGGCATAGCGTGCATCGGTGAGTAGGTCATGCATCTGAAAAGGCTGATGCGGGTCAAGACGAAGAGAATCCAACGCCACTTCGACCCAACCCGATTGTTTCCAGTTTGGATCGAGGTTCACAACCGTGAGGATAATATTCGAGAGATCGGCGGTCGCCTTACTGTACGCGATCAGTTGTTCATTGTCGATGGGATGAAATAGCAGGCTGGTATCAGATTGAAGTGCTGGGTTTTCCCGGCGCGCTCGATTGATCCGCGAAATCAAGTCCTTCAGGCTCCCAGGCGCAACGGTGTTCCAGGCTCGAATCTCGTACTTCTCCGCTTTCAAGTATTCCTCTTTGCCGGGCGTGAGAGGGTGATTTTCGCAAAGCTCAAATGCCGGGCCGTAAATCCCATAGTTGGCTCCAAGGGTGGCAGCGAGTATCAAGCGGATCATAAAGGCCGCGCGCCCCCCCAACTGAAGATATTCCGTCAGAATGTCAGGCGTGTTAGGCCACAAGTGAGGACGGAAAAATTCCCGAAGTTGAGTCTTGGTCAACTCCGTAAAATACTGCGTCAGCTCCCGCTTGGTGTTGCGCCATGCAAAGTAAGTGTACGACTGGCTGAAGCCGAGCTTAGCCAGTTCATACATCACCGCCGGCCGGGTAAACGCTTCGGCCAGAAAAAGGACTTCCGGATACGCTGCCTTGATCTCGCGGATGAGCCATTCCCAGAACACGAAGGGCTTGGTATGTGGGTTGTCCACGCGAAAGATGCGGACGCCCTGATCTATCCAGAAGAGTACGACGCTCTTGAGTTCCTGCCAGAGTTCCTGCCATTGATCGGACTCAAAATCGAATGGGTAGATATCCTGGTATTGTTTGGGCGGGTTTTCGGCATACTGCACGGATCCGTCGGGCCGTCGCCGGAACCACTCCGGGTGTTCCTTGACATAAGGATGATCGGGAGAACATTGGCAGGCAAAGTCCAAAGCGACCTCGACGCCGAACTCGTGGCACTTTGTGACAAGCTGCTGGAAGTCATCGAATGTCCCGAGTTGAGGATGAATCGATTTGTGTCCGCCCTCAATTTCCCCGATCGCCCACGGGCTTCCCACATCGTCCGGACCTGCCTCCGAGTCGTTATTTCTGCCTTTACGGTGAGTCCGTCCGATGGGGTGAATCGGAGGAAAATAGAGCACGTCAAAACCCATCGCTGCGATGTAGGGCAGCTTGGCCTCGCAATCCCTAAATGTTCCGTGCTTTCCCGGATCTCCCGTCGCGGAGCGAGGGAACATTTCATACCACGCGCTGAACCGGGCCTTTCCCCGATCTACAATGATCCCTAACCATTTGTTGTATTTTGTAGCAAAGCGCCGTTCAGAGTATTTGGCCATCAGCTCGTCAAGTTCTTCGTTGAGAAATTCTGAAAGGCCGGATGTTACGTCGTTCGTCTCTCCTGGATTTGGACTCGAACCTGCGATTTCCTGCAGCCGTTTGGCCAGCGCTTTCATCTTCTTTGAATCCTCGCTGGCAGCTCTGGTACTTGCACCCTTAATGAGCTCGGCCCCGATCAGCAGGTCCACGGCGACATTCCGGCCCGCCCCGATTTTCTTGTCGAGGTCCCGCCGCCACGATTTGAACCGGTCAACCCAAGCCAGAACCGTATACTCGTAGAATGCTTGATCCGTTACCTGGAACTGGCCACTCCAGCGGTCGTTGCCAAGATCGAGCATCGGCGCCTCGCGATACGTCGCTTCGGGATCAGCCGCCTTCCTGCAGCAAACTCTGGCTGAAAGGAGATCGTGGCCATCCGCAAAGATATTTGCAGTCACCTCCACCCGGTCACCGGTGATTCGTTTGATGGGGAAGCGCCCCCCTTCGACTTCGGGAGCCACTTGCTCGATCACCACTTGAGTGCGGGGATGCGCCGGAAGGGATGCCTGAGTTCGCGGAGCATTGTAATTCACATTCCTCCTTTTCAGTCCGCCAGAACCGCTAGAGTCTATTTAGCTCGATTTCACTCGCCGGCGCAATACCGCGGCGGCGAGGATCACGGGTGAGCCGATGTCTTGCTGGGTATTTCTTGCCTGTACGGGCGCGGCTTCGTGCGCTATTACGAAATGCCGAAGATCATCACCCTCGCATCGCCCGTTTACTTCAAGGTTGGATTGCGAAACGCGCCGGACATCTATCCCTGCGGGCGGCACCTTGAGGAGATGGCGGTGAATATGGGCCGTGAGCGGATCCATCGGGCTCGCATCGCACTGGACTTGCTGGCACGCTACGCGCCCGAGGCCAGGATATCCCCTCCCGGCAGCAGTGACCTGGGAAACCCCGAGGTGTGACGCAGGGGCCGCGCTACCCGCGAAAAGCGCACGGCACACCGCCGGTTTATGAAAATTAGGCGGTGCAGTGGCTAGAGCTACGTCCATCGCAGAATCAGCTCACTGCGCCGCGTCTGCGCCACCCCGGCTTCACGAGGGCGGAATTAATTCGCCGGTGACTTTTTCGGCGCTGGAGTTGGCTGATGCAGCTCGGGTGAAGGCGCTCTGGTAGGTTTCCAGAATATCCCCCAGGGTCACGATGCCTTCCAGCTTGTCGGGCACCGCGCGGTTCACGACGGGAAGCAACGGGCGGTCGCCTATCAGGCGCATCGCCACGTCCAGAGCCTGATCCGGATGGAGCCAGGGCAGGCGCGTATTGGAAGGAAGCGTGTTGAGCTTCTGCTCCGGTTTTTCTCCCAGGGCTTGCCACTGCAAGAGCTCTTTGGTGATGCTGCTCCAGCCGCGATTCCCCTGGTTGATCAGAAAGTGTTGCTCCGGCAGGTTCACGATTTTGCGGAAGGCTTCTGCGAAGGTCTCCTCGCCGCGCAGCACGGGGTCCGGGGCCGGGCGCATGGCATCCTCGACTCGCAATGGAGATTCCTCCCGTTGTTCCTCCATAGACGGCAGGTCCATGCCATCTTGCCGGGAGAGCAGGTCAAAAAGCCCGATGGGTTGGAATTTACGGGCGATGAGGTAAGCAATGGTGTTCGACACCATCACCGGCAGGATGATGGAGTAGTTTCCGCTCAACTCGAGCACCATGAAGACGGACGTCATGGGCACTCGCAGAGAGCCTGCAAAGACTGTCCCCATTCCCACCAGCGCGTACGCCCCAGTTGAGATTCCAAGGCCGGGAAAGAAGTGATGTTCCACGCCGCCCACGGCCCCGCCCATCATCGCCCCAATGAACATGGAGGGGGCAAACATGCCGCCTGGCGTGCCACTGACAAAGGAGAGCGTCGTGGCAATGATCTTCACCCCACCCAGGATGGCGAGCATCTGCCAGGTAAACTGCCCGTGCATGGCCTCATCAATGGAGCTGTAGCCGGCGCCCATCACCTGAGGCAGCTGGAAGCCGATGACGCCAATCGCCAAGCCGGCGATGGCGGGTTGCAGGTACTGCGTCCACTCCGGAAGGGCCTTCAGGCGGGGACGGAACTTGCTGATCAGCTTCACAAACACCAGCGAGGAGACACCGCCGATAACCCCGAGGATGGCGAATGCAATCAACTCCGTCGGATGCACCAGGCGATAAGGAGGAACGTGGAACAAAGGCTCTGAGCCCAGAAAGCCCCGTATCACCACGACGCTGGACACGGCGGCGAGCACGATGGCGCCCAGCACCCCAGCGCTCCACTTGCCAATCACCTCTTCAATCACGAAGATGACGGCAGAAATGGGCGCATTGAAGGCAGCGGCAAGACCTGCGGCCGCGCCCACCGGAGCGATGAGACGGATTTTCTCGCGTGAGAGTTGCAACTGCCGGCCCAGGACCGAGGCGATCCCGGCGCCAATTTGCAGCGAAGGATCTTCCGGCCCCAAGGATTGCCCGCTGCCGATCGCCAGCGCGCAGGCGACGAATTTTCCGATGACGGTGCGGAAGGGGATGAACCCATCGTAGATGAACACCGCAGCCTTCGTCTGGTTGACGCCACTGCCTCGAACCCGACGGAAGAGACGAAGGACCAGAGCTGCAATCACCAACCCGGTCAAGGAGGGAGCCAGAATCAGCCGCAGCCCGGAAGGATGCAGCGAGGATCCGAAAAGCCACACATGGATGCTTTGAATGCTGATTTGGAAGCAAACCACCAACAGGCCGGAAATGAGTCCGATGATGACTGAAAGGATGAGGAAGAGATTGCCTTCCCGCAGCCCATAGCCGAAGCCGTCCTGGAAAAAGCGGCGCAGGCCCAAGAGAAGTTTTTCGGTCCGCAGCACGAAGGGCTGGCGATCGGAAAGTACCTCGGAACCTGGCTCCGTGCGGGTGGACGGGGAGCTTGGGGATGGGTCGCGATCAGCCTGACCCGCTTTCGGCTCATCCACTAATGGGGTCCTCCGTTCCTCTGGGCAATCAATAGAATGGCTAAGTCCAGACCCTTCGGTGCGCCACAAGCCTTGGCTGCCGCCTGTTCCATTTGGAAGGCTTGGCCCATGAGAGTGTCTTCAAGATCGGGGTCGCGGCGAAGCGCAGAGTCTGTGGCATTACTATTGAGCTTGACGGCAGCGGAGTAAACAGTTTGCAAGGGAGTGGAGGCCGTCGAAGCCGTCAGAGTCTGTCCCTGCGACTGGGCACAAGCCTTCAGGCGCGTCAGGGCTTGGTGATAGGCATGGATCACGCGTTTCCTCCGGTCGGCGGTCGGGAGGTGAGGAGAAAACGGATCAATTTCCAGCACAAAATCTGAAGTGTTAAGCATTTCGGCCACTTGGTTGTCCCGGGCATCCAGGGCAAGGGCGCGGAGTAAATAACGGCGGGCCAAGCGATAGTCCCCCATCTGGTAGGCTGACTCTCCGGCGCCCTTCCAGGCCGCTTCCAGCCGATGATCCAGTCCTGTTGCTCGTTGAAATTGCTTCAGAGCCGCGTCATAATCGTGAGCCTGCATGAACAGGCTTCCGACTTCCGCCCGTAGCCCGGCGTTGTCGGGAGTTTCCTCCGAAAGTACCACCAGCTCCGCCAAAGCCTCGGTTCGAAAGCCCCGGCTGATCAGGGCCTCGTACAATTCCTTGCGAATCGGCCGGCGGTGAGCCTCCGCGCCGCCCGGCCAGACGCCGTCAATGGCGCTGTGGTAGTAGCGGATTGCCTGTGTCACGTTCCCGTTGCGGAGGGCAATTCTGCCCAGCTCCAGGTTCACGGCGCCATCGGCGGGATTGTCCTCCCAAAGCCTCAGCAGGTAGTCCCGGGCCTCGCCGGCGCGATTGGCCGCGAAAAGAGCTCCTGCCAATTGGAGTTGCAGCGGGCCGTTGTCCTGGGAATAGAGCAGGCCGGTGCGAAAATCGTCTACGGCCGCCAGCGGATGGCCGCTTTTGAGATCCTTTTCGCCTTGCCGGGACCATTGGTCCGCTAGTGCTTGCCGCTTGGCGCCGTGAACCTTGACCGCAAAACCGGTGATGACAAAAAGCACGGCCATCACCGGCAAGCACAGGATTAGGATGGTGTCCTGCCGCAGCGCCCGCTGCCTCCAGCGGGCGCAAGACGGACAATTGTTGACCCCCGGGGGGATCGTCTGACCGCAGTTGAGGCAGCGAACGTCACCTTTCATACTTATGAACTTGCAAGCCCGGCAGGTTTCGAGTCCTTCGCGTTCTCGATTCTCCGCGAGCTTTTAGCGGTCTTGAAGGTCGAAACTTGACGTGAGTGAGTCAAGTTTCTGGCACGCGAGGGCGGGGTTTCAACCCCGCCGCCAGGGTCGTCCTCGAATCTCGGGCTTCAGCCCCGAAGCGGCCCGGAAAGTCAGTCCCGAAATCTTGTTGGCTTCAGCCGCTAAAGCCGAGTCGATGTGGCCCGCGCCGCGCCGGAGTTGAAACCCGCCCTTCCGGTGTGCGAACAGGCCCAGTTGCTCTGCGGCGAAGTCTCGTTAGCTCTCCGCGTTTTTGCCGACGGCGAAGCCGGCATACCCGCAGGAGCCCCCCGCAGGGAGTTCCAACGCACGGCGCTTATGCCACCTTCTATTCTATCCGCTTCCCCGTTGGCCCGCGAAGGCAATTCCCGGTAATGGGTCAGTTTCGTTTTGTAGCGGCGGTGTCCCCACCCCCGTCGTTGATTGTAAGGAGTTTCGGCGCTGAGGACAGCGCTGCAACAGCAAACTGTGTCGCTGCCCAATTCCTGCCTCACTCAACTCCCACGATGCCTCGGTCCAGTCCTTCTCGCGTGACGTCAGAATGGCGGTGATCGCTCATGGCGCGGCCGGAATACATGGAAATATTGCGGCGGCGGGGTTTCTGGTTGCGATCGCAGTATAGTCCACGATAGGCGCCACGAGGACACCCAAAGCAGCAAAGGGGGAAACGCCGCAGAAGTCTTATCAGAAAATCCTGGAGCAGGAGATTACGGAGGGGCTTAAGGAGCTGGAACGCGCCTCGTCGGGGCTCGATGTTAGCTTCAGCCTGCTCCTGATGGGAGTGATGGTCACTTTGGTCCGGGGAGAGCCCGCGCAGCCACTGGATCAGATTCTGGTTGCCAACGTGTACAGCATTGGCTTCATTTTTGTGATCCTTGGCCGCTCCGAGCTATTTACAGAACACACGACTCGCGCGGTTTATCCAGTCCTCACCGGGAAAGCCTCTCCCCATGCGTTGCTGAGACTGTGGAGTGTGATCTATGTCGGCAATATCGCTGGGACAGCCGTGTTTGCAAAGCTCGTTACCATCATCGGACCGCCGCTGGGGTGATTGATCTCGGCGCTCTGGGCGAGCTCGGACACCGCCTTGTCGCTCATCCGTGGTGGGCAATTTTACTCAGCGGGATTCCGGCGGGGTGGATGATGGGGCGCCTTTCCTGGTTGGTGATCGGCCTGTGTCACTTACATCACTCAATCGTTGGAAGCGCGGAAGTGCTGGTGGCGGTGTTCGCCCGGCAAGGAGTAACGCTCTCGGGCTACGGCGTTTTTCTGGCTTGGGCCACAGCAGGCAATATCGTGGGTGGAGTGTTCTTTGTCGGATTGCTCAAGTACAGCCATATTATGAGGGTTGGCGAGGGAAAGGCGCCGGTTCACTTAGAGGACATGCCTGGTGGAGAAAGGAAATGAGAGGCCGGAAACCCGGGGCTGGGCCCAGACCGGGCCAGATCGGGCACTCGGGGCTCAATCAGCCTCAAATCGCGCATCCGGCGGACCTGCGCCAGCCGGCGAAGGATCGAGGGCATTTATTTCGCATTTACCCGCGAGATGCTTCCGTCCGCGGGCCAGATTGAGATTTTTCAGCATCCTGATAGAATGAAAAAGGGAAACTTCTCACATCATGGCCGCCACTGGCTCCCGTAGAACCCAAACCTCGCCGCGTGCCGTCGCGGCCCCGCGGGTGCGCAGCCACCGGCTCTTCGGTCAACTCGCTTTTCTGCTGCTGCTGCTGCTTTCCATCGGCGTTGGCGCGCTCTCCGGACTGGTCTTCGTCTACTCCTCCAATCTCCCCCAGGTCAACGAGCTCTTCGACTATCGCCCCGACGTGATGACGGAACTTTACTCCGATGACGGAACGCAAATCGGCAGCTTCGCCCTGGAGCGGCGGGTGATGGTGACCTACAACCAGATTCCACCGGTAGTGCGCAACGCCATCCTCTCCATTGAGGACCGCCACTTTGAGAGCCACTTTGGCGTGGACGTGATCCGCATCGTCCGCGCCGGAATCACCGATCTGGTGGAATGGCGCAAGGCGCAGGGAGCGGGCACGCTCACCATGCAGCTTAGCCGCATGCTTTTTCTCACCCCGCAGAAGACCTTCCGGCGCAAGATTCAGGAGACGTTGCTGGCCATCCAAATTGAGCGCCACTTCACCAAGGCACAGATCTTCAGCATGTACTGCAACGAAGTCAGCTTGGGCGGCGGCAGTTACGGCTTTGAGGCGGCATCCGAATACTATTTCGGGAAACACCTGACCGAGCTGAACCTGCCCGAAGCGGCCATGCTTGCCGGGTTGCCGCGCTCGCCCACCTACTATTCGCCGGTGCTTCATCCCCGCCGCGCGCGGTTCCGCCGCGACGAAGTGCTCTATGCCATGTACACCAACGGCAAGATCAGGCGCGAGCAGTACGAAAAAGCAAGAATGGCTCCGCTCGGGCTTCATGTGCAGCGATGGAATAAGGAGATTGCTCCTTATTTCGTCGATGACGTGCGGGGATATCTGGACAGCCAGTATGGCGCCACCGCCATCAACACCGGCGGCATGCGCGTTTACACCACGCTGGACTTGAAGTTGCAGAACTATGCTGTGCACGCCCTCCGCCAGGGATTGCGCGAGGATGACAAGCGGCGCGGCTGGCGTGGCCCGGAAAAGAACATCCTCAAGAAAACGGAAACCCTGCCGGATGGGACACCGGCCACACTGGAAACGTACCGGGATCAAGATTGGTCGAGAACCTTCGCGGCAGGCCAGTTCGTGCACGGTCTGGTGATGGCCGTGAAGCCGGATTACGCGCTGGTGCGGTTTGGCCAGGATACGGCGCGACTCACGCCGGCGGATTTCGTCTGGACCTTGAAGGCCACGCCCCCCGAGGTTTTCTCAACCGGCGACGTGGACTTGTTCCTCATCACCTCCATCAAGGGGCGCAGGCTTCACGTCACGCTGGACCAGCATCCCACGGTCGAGGGCGGGATCCTGGTGATCGACAACCGCACCGGCGCCATCAAAGCCATGGTGGGCGGCTACGATTACAATGAAAGCAAGTTCAATCGCGCCGTGCAGGCAGAGCGCCAGGTCGGCTCTTCGTTCAAAGTCTATGTTTATTCCCAGGCCCTGCTTGACGGCCTTTCTCCCTTTGATACTGTTGTGGATGAACCGGTGAGCTACGGAGGATGGGCGCCGCACAACTATGATGACAAATTCGAAGGACGCATCACGCTGCTGCATGCGCTGGCCGAATCCCGCAACGTCCCGGCGGTGAAACTGCTAGCGCACGTAGGCGTGGATAACGTGATCAAGCTCTGCCGTAAGTTCGGAATCACCTCCCGCCTGGTTCCAGACCTGCCCCTGGCGCTCGGCGCCTCGTCCCTGACGCTGCTCGAGCACACGTCCGGCTTCACCACTTTCCCCGATGATGGCTTGCACCTCGCCGTTCACGCCGTCTCCCATGTGACCGATTACGATGGGCGCGTGCTGGACGATTACGTGCCTCAAGTGACGGATGTACTGCCGGCTCCCGACGCCCGCCTGATGGTCTCCATGCTGCGCGAGGTGATCAATTCGGGGACGGCGGCCCATGCCAGAGCTTTGGCTGCCAAATATCCCGTCGCGGGCAAGACCGGAACCACCAACAATTTCACCGATGCGTGGTTCATCGGCTTTTCACCCACGATTACCTGCGGCGTCTGGGTGGGATTTGATGATCGCCGCTCGCTGGAAGAACCCGCCAACCCCGACTCCATTGTGGCTCATGGCTTCAAGGAGGAAGGCTCTCACGTGGCCTTGCCCATCTGGATGGACTTTATGAGTCACGCATTGCAAGGCCAACCGGTACGAAACTTTCCGGATTCGCCCTTGCTCACCAATCCCGGTCAGGTAAAGCAGATCCTGGCGAGCGCCGCCACACCCAGCCTGCTGACGGAAGTTCCGGGCGCTGCCCCAGCGCTCTCCCAGAACACGCCACCTACCAAGCCCGCGGGCGCCGCCCAGACCGCCAAAGCGTCAACTCCAACTCCGGCCACGCGCCAGATCAACTGACGCTTCACGCTTCGCCGCAGTGTAGCGGCGATGTTCTCATCGCCGTCAACTTCGCCGGTGCGGACACCGGCGCTACAACCCCGGGGCAACACCATCGCGCGGTTGATCGCACAAGTCTAGCGCCAGCTCTCCCCGTAGCGGCGCGCGGCGCCTTCTCCTGATGCAAATCGAAAAGCGCCGAGTCTATTGAAGAATAAAGATCGGCGGTCACAGGCCGCCGCTACACCCGCAGTGGTCACAAAGACTGTGCGGAAGCCGCCGTTGTTTTCTGATCCGCTTAATCCGCTTTGCCTCGCCGCCGGAAGTGATCGTAGCCGCCGCACGCGAGCCTTTCCTCGCGGCCGTCATCACGAACCAGCAACAAACCTCGCCCCTTGGTGATTTCTCCAACCCTGAAAGCTTGGGAGCCCGCCAGTTTTCGCGGCAGACTTCGCGCCCGCTTGGGTGAAACCGTGAAAAGCAGTCGGTAGTCTTCGCCACCGTGCAAGGCGAGCCGTTCGAGCGCAGGCGCGGTGAGCCCCAAGCGCGTGGACGCGGCTGGCAGAGGCAGGAGATCGGCATGGATGCGCGCGCCAACGCCGCTGGCCTCGCAAAGGCGAGCGAGGTCAATGGAGAGTCCATCGCTCAGGTCCATGGCCGACGTGGCGATTCGGTTTCTGGAGAGGAACTCGCCCAGTCGGCATTGAGGCTCGGGGAAAAGATGAGCGCGGATCGCCGCTGCCCTGGATTTCTCCAAGCCCTGCGTCGCGCCAGCCCTCAGCATTCGCAGTCCCAGTGCTGAGCACCCGAGCCTGCCGCTCACAAAAATCATGTCTCCTATCCTGGCGCCGGAGCGCAGCATCGCCCTGCCGCGCGGCACTTCGCCTGCCGCCATCACATCCACCATGATGGGCCCCGCGTGGACGGTTGTGTCGCCGCCAATCACGGAAACGCCAAAGCGGCGCGCCAGCCGGAAGAGTCCTTGATAGAAATCCCTTGCCCATTGCCCGGCGCGCTGCCGGGACAGCGCCATCGAAACCAGCGCGAATTTTGGCTTCCCGCCCATCGCAGCGATGTCGCTCAGAGCCCGAGCCAGGGCCCGGTGTCCCACAGCCCCCGCAGGGTGCAGCTTGCGCGTGAAGTGAACGCCCTCAACTGAAAGGTCTGTGGTCAGGATCACCTCATAGCCGAGACTCGGGCGCACCAGCGCAGCATCGTCTCCAATCCCCAGGCGTAGCCCGCTCCCTACCTGGGGCGCATGGGATTGGAGCCAGCGAACGAATTGGCGCTCGCTACCAAACACCCTGTTTTCGGCCACTCTTCCACTGCTCTTATTCAGTCAAACATCCAATCTGAGATATGAGCTGACCCGATATTCGCTATGAAATCGGGTAGCTCCGTGTGCGCCTGCAACCGCGACCCAAAGCGGCTGTCATGCTGCGAACTGTCATTCCGGCGTTTGCGGGATTCCCGCGTGCGCGGGCAATAACTGTCTCCCCAATACCGGGGCTCCCATTCATTCGACCCGCTAAAATCAAAGCTCGGAGCGCGATTGAACACTTGGACGAATCCAGATGCAATACCATCTTAATAGACTGGACAGACTGATAACCATGCATAAAACGCACTTGGAAGCATAAAATTACTTGACAGCGAGCGTGCACGCCGATAGCATCTTCCCTTTCATACGAAAAGGGATTGTGCCACGATGGTTTTCAGTCCTAATAGCCTAAATACATAAGTCCCTGGGATAGAGTGGCACGGCCAAATCGCTTGTGGAGGCGAATCTATGCCCAAAAAATGCTACACTTTTCTGGTTGTTGCCCCGCACGGCAAGCTCCGGAGAATCAGCATTCCTGCTTATACGTTATACCTAGCTTTAGCTTTCAGTATCGTCGCAATCATCGGAACCACGGCGTTGGCGAACAGCTATGCCAGAATGCTCTTGAAGGTTTCAAGTTACAATGACCTTCGATTGGAGAGCGAAGCCCTGAAGACTCAGAACCGCAGCCTGGAAAGTGCGGTTGATCACACCAATAAGAAGCTGGTGTCGCTGGAATCGCTGGCTTCGGATGTTGCCCTTACCTACGGGTTCGGCCGGCGCCGGCTGCACTTCCCACAAACCGTATTTTCCCTTGCCACGCAGAGCAACGCCACGGTTGAATCTAGTTACAACGCTTCGCTCTACGCCTTTAACCTCATTGAGCGGGCCGCCTTCAGCCGTGCACCGTCGCCGATGGCGCGTGGACTGTTCCACACGCCGAGCTTTGACCCCGCCAGCATGCCCTCCCTCTGGCCCGTTCACGGTGAAATCACCGCCGGATTCGGCGAACGGATGGACCCCTTCAGTGGCGAAAGTGCCTTTCACTCCGGCCTGGATATTGCCGCGCCCAAGGGTACGGTGGTTGAAGCAGCGGGAGACGGCATCGTGCTGAGCGCCGGCCGCGCCGAGGCGGGTTACGGCAATGAAATCGTTATTGACCACGGTTCGGGAATCACCACCACTTACGGCCACCTGAGCAAGGTCTTCGTGGTGGTGGGCCAGGAAGTGAAAAGGGGAGAGGTGATCGGGACGGTGGGCATGACGGGCCGTACCACCGGACCGCACCTGCACTACGAAGTACGCGTTCACCAGACCCCCGTTAATCCGGCAAAATTTTTGAAGGGCTAATGGCAACGCTGTTCACTGAACCAGCTTTGCGGTAGCGGCGCTCCAAGCGAGCCGACAATAGTGTGGAACCAACCGCGGCGGTCTCTTCCAAGATAGACTCGGACCGCCGCTCCAGAAACCAAGCTGCACCAATACCATCCGAACACCTTCCTCCCTCGTTCCTGGCCATTAATGATAGAATCAGCGCATAAAGCGAAGCGGCGTCGCATATTTGCCCGCAGTGAGAGCGGGGAAACCTCGCCGGGAGGAAGCGGCTCATGTCCACGGTCATGGAGGAAATTTCTCAGCAGCCTGCGGCGCTGGCCGGGGTCCGGAAGTACTACACCAGTCCAGGGGCCATTTCCACCAACTCCTTGCGCAAGCTGACGGCCCGCTGGCCGCCCGAGGTGGTTTTCACGGGCATGGGGTCGTCGCTTTTCGCTGCTTATCCGGCCCAGGCTTTTCTTACGTCGCTCGGCATCCGGGCCATCGTCTGGGAGACGGCGGAGTTGCTGCATCACCACCTGAAGTTTCTGGGTCCGGATACCCTGCTCGTCGTGATCTCGCAATCGGGTGAGACGGTGGAGATTATCCGGCTGCTGGACAGCTTGGAGCGAACCACCGGCGTCCTGGGCCTGGTCAATGTGGAAGCCAGCACCTTGGCCCGCCGCAGCCGCCTGCTGCTGCCGATGATGGCGGGCGGGCAAACGCGAGTCACCAAGAGCTACATGTGCTGCGTTGCGGTGCTCATGTATCTTGCCTTTGCCATCGCCGGCAAGCAAAACCGTGCGCTCACCCAGGCGCTGCTGCGCGCCATCGATGCGCAGGAAACGATTCTGGACCGCCAGGAGGAGGTCACGCCGCTCAACGTCGAGTTCTTTGATCATCCCACCTATACGGCGCTGATGTCGCGCGGCGCCGATCTCGCCTCGGTTTATGAGGGCGCGCTCATCCTGAAGGAGGTGGTGCGCATCGGCGCGGAGCCCATCTCGGCGGCGCAGTTCCGGCATGGGCCCATTGAGATTGTCAACCCCGCTCACCGCTATGTCATCTTTGCCCGCCGGTCATCGGAAGATTCCACCGCGCCCCTAAAAAAGGACCGGGCCGAACGCCAGACGAGAAAATTCCTGCTCAATCTGGCGGAGGATATCCGTTCGCACGGCGGCCGCGTCCTCCTGTTCAGCGATTGCAAAGTCGAGGCAGCTTCTAACCTGCGGCTGGTCCCCGTGGAGCCGGCTCGCCTCGGCCTGGGGACGCTGATTGACACCCTGCACGTCCAGCTTCTGGCTCACGAACTCGCGCTGCGCGCCGGCCTTGATCCCGGTAAGCTCTGGATTGCCGAAGGCGTCACCCGCAGCGAATGAACGACCTTCGTTGATCGCACTCCTCTTGAATTTTTGAGGTCCCTAATCCTGAATCGCGCCTTCTGTGAGTGGCGCATGCATCGCCCTTCTTGCGATGTGTGCAATTCGAGGCTGCAGACTACAGCCAGGCCGCGCCAGGGGCGCGTAGCGGCGGGCTTTAGAGTCTGTGTGATAACTTCGATTTCCGTGCTGTAGCGGCGGTCTATGACCGCCGAAGTTCTTGAGAAATCAAGGCCGACGGTCATAGAC